>CAZIVY010000265.1:0-7966 GCA_964542505.1 uncultured Rhodospirillaceae bacterium | reverse complement strand
CGGTTTCACCGACACCTTCATGATCTCGGCGCTAAACGGCGACGGGGTGAATGACCTCAAGCAGCGCCTGGCGGGAATGCTGCCGCACGGCCCCTGGCTCTATCCCGCCGACCAGCTCGCCGACATTTCCGAGCGGCTGCTGGCCGCCGAGGTCACGCGCGAGAAGCTTTACATGCGGCTGCAACAGGAACTGCCCTATACCTCGACGGTGGAAACCGAAAGCTGGAAGGACTTGGCCGACGGCGCGGTGCGCATCGAACAGACGATCTATGTCATGCGCGACAGCCAGAAGCCCATCGTTCTGGGAGAAGGCGGGCGCACCATCAAGGCCATTGGCAGCGCCGCCCGCGCCGACCTGGAGAAAATGTTCGAGCGGCGCGTGCACTTGTTCCTGTTCGTCAAGGTTCGCCCGGACTGGATCGACGAGCCGGAACGCTACCGCGCCATGGGCCTCGATTTTTCCGAGTAGGGCGAAGGCGGCCGGGCACGCGTAGCGCGCACCCGGCCGTTGACGCTGCTATTCAGGAATCAGCACGACGTGCTTTTTCAGCGCCGCATCGAAGTTGAAAAGGATGCGGTCGTCCGCCAGAGGAGTGGCCGCGATAGCGGGTACATTGGCGGCAGTCAAAGCTGGTGCGCCGGTGCCGCGCGGGATCGTGTGGACGACTTGGCTCTTCGGCAACGGCGTTCCCTCGGTCAGGTGCTGGTACATCATGTTCAACGCCTGGATGAAATAGTAGTGCAGGGGGATGAAGCGCGAATCGAATCCCCCAAATCGGTTGAAATTATCAAGGTGCTGGGCATTGGTGATCTCGTAGTAGCTCAACCGGCTGTTATTGCCTTCCACCAAACGATTGCGGCCGACATAGGCTCGCGACGCGTGATTCGGCGGCAGGATGGCGTCGGCGCGGCCGGTGACGAAAATCGCCGGACGGCCATTGAGATCGCCGTTGGCGCGGATATCCTCGACCCCATCCTGGACTCGCTTGTGGTTCCGGCGCTCGGCACGGTCTAGGCGCGAGCCGTCGTCGCCAAGCCCGGTCGCCAGACGCCGCAGGCACAATGCCCCCGCCAAATTCTGTTCAGAATTCTGGTTAGTCTTTGAGACGCGATCTTCCTTCGCGCCGCCGTCCGCCAGATTGTTGATCAGGTGGACGCCGGCGTTAGGTGCACCGAAGGCGGCCGGCGGAAGGTTGGGGGTCGGCGGGATTCCGTTGGACGTGCCGAAAAGGGAGTTGCCGATATCGTCGACCAGTACATCGGGCGTGCCCCCAGCGTTGGTTGCGCCGTAGGAATAGCCGCACAAATTGTCCTCGACCCCGAATTGCCCATAGGCGTTGCTGTACAGCATGGCGATCGACTGGGGCACGTAGGCGAACCAATGCGATGGTTGGACAATGTTTTGCTCGACCAAAATACCGTAGGCGTTAATGGCCGCCTGAGCGCTGGCGGCCTGTGCGGGGACGCCGGTCCCGGACACAAGCCCGGCGGCAGCGAGAGCCGCGCAGCGACCGGCACTGGGCGCAAAGTTAAAGGGCGCCGCTGCCAAGTCCAGGGCGGCACTTGCGCAACCCTGAAATACGTTCACAAGAGTCGTGTAGTCGTGGAGGCTGCGGCTGTGCGCGAGCAGCGGCGCGCCAGTCCCCTGTTTGATGGCGAAGCGTTTGTCGAATTCCGGATTGACGTTGGGCTCGGAGACCACCACGGCGTCGATCAACCTGTCCTTGTCTTGCTCGGCGGCGCGGACCGAGGCGCCGCCACCGTTGGAGACGCTGGAGGCGATGACGATGGTGTTCTTGGGCGTGAAGCGCTTGGCCCCCGGAAAATCCATGCGCTCGTTAAGCACGTAGAACGCGAACTTGACCGACTGCAGGACATTGCGGCCCCAATCCTTCTCCGGATTGACCCGGGAATGAGCGTGCTCGAACGCGAAGCGATTGGGCGTCGCGGCGTTGAACGCGGCGCGTTCCACGTCGCTCAGATTGGCGGTGAAGGTCGAGGCGTCGCCGGCAACGTCGGCGAACTCGCGCACGCCGGTGATCAAATGGACCTTGTCGTTTTGCAAATCGTGCGCGCCGGTGCCACTGCCCTTGTCCGTGTAGGCCACGGCACAGCCACGCTTGAGGCCCCAATCGCCGGAAGTCCCGATGGCGCCATAGACGCCGCGCGAGCCCGACGATGGGCCGGTGACGATACAGGGCTTCGCCGGGTCGAAGTGAGCCGGCACCTGCACCATCATGGTGACGTTGTTGACGCCATTGCCGCCGTCGCGGTCGTCGTCGTCATCGCCGTCATCGCCGCCGCGCCCGGAGCGGGCGAGAGCAAGAAATTCGTCGCCGGCGATTTTCCCGTCGTTGGGCAGTGCAACGCTGCCGGTGAGCGGTACCTTGGGTCCGTAAAACGTGCCGTAGCCGCCGCCCGTGGTGGGATCGATCAGCGCGCGGTAGTTGTTGTAGATGACAAGCCGGCGCAGTTGGGCGGCGGAGGCTGGATTGGAAACGCTGGGCACCGCCGCGTTGCCGATGCCGGCGTGACCGAGACCGGCGGTCAGCAGATCGTCGCTGTCGCCGTTGTAGCTCTGATGCAGGATGTCGCCGACAATGAAGCCGGGCGCCTTCCCATGATTGTCATTGTCGTTGTCCTTGGCGAGGACGTGCCCTGTCAATACGAGGCTGGCGGTCGCCGCCAGCAAGGCCACGGTCAGATTCGTCGACATTTTTTTGGACCCCCTGTTGCCGCGCAGGGTATTTTGCTAACACATTTCGCCGCGCGCAACTACCGTGACTAAAGATAGCATTCGGCCTGCGCCGGCTATAACTTTCGCGCCATGCACTGGTCAGATGACGGCATCGTGCTGGCGTCGCGGCGCCACGGCGAGACGGCGGCGCTCGCCAGCGTCATGACGCGCGAGCACGGACGGCACGCCGGGCTGGTGCATGGCGGCGCGTCGCGGCGCATGCGGCCCATGCTGCAGCCGGGCAGCGTGGTGGCGGTGGAGTGGCGGGCGCGCCTGGCCGAGCATCTGGGAACCATGAAGCTGGAATCGGCGTCGGCGCGTGGCGCGCAGCTGTTCGACGACGGGGACAGGCTGGCCTGTCTTGCCGCCGCGTGCGCCCTGACCGAGGCGGCCTTGCCCGAGCGCGAACCTCATCGCGCCCTCTTCGAGGGGCTGACCCATCTGCTCGATGCCCTGGCGGCGGACGATCCCAACTGGCCGGCGGTCTATGTGCGCTGGGAACTGGGGCTTCTGGCCGAACTTGGGTTCGGCCTCGACCTGGAGCGCTGCGCGGTCACCGGCGAGGCCAGCGACCTGACCCATGTTTCGCCGCGCAGCGGGCGCTCGGTCAGCGGCGCGGCGGCGGCGCCTTACCGCGAGCGCCTGCTGATCTTGCCCGCGTTCCTGGCCCAGGATCGCGGCCGGCGCGCCACCAACGATCCGCGCGCCGACGTGCGCGACGGCTTGGCGCTCACCGGGTATTTTCTCCTGCGCCGGGTGTTCGAGGCTCATGGCGCCAAGATGCCACCCGCGCGGACGCGACTGGTTGAGCGTCTTGGTGGTGAAAATTTCATATCTGGTGTTATAAGCGCGCCATGACACGCAAGCGCGCGGCGCAAAAGGCCCCAGAGCCCGATGGCGGCGGCAATGGCGGGGGAACTATTCGCGAGGCTCCGCTCGCCGAGGCGTTGAGCGAGCGCTACCTGACCTACGCGCTCTCCACCATCATGGCGCGCTCGCTGCCCGACGCCCGCGACGGGCTGAAGCCGGTGCAGCGGCGGCTGCTCTACGCCATGCGCCTGCTCAAGCTCGACCCGACAATGGGGTTCAAGAAATGCGCCCGGGTGGTGGGCGACGTCATCGGCAAGTTCCATCCCCATGGCGAGCAGGCGGTGTACGACGCCCTGGTGCGCCTGGCGCAGTTCTTCGCCCAGCGCTACCCGCTGGTGGATGGGCAGGGGAATTTCGGCAATGTGGACGGCGATGGCGCCGCCGCCATGCGCTACACCGAAGCGCGGCTGACGCCGGCGGCGGAAATGCTGCTGGCGGGTATCGACGAGGACGCGGTGGATTTCCGCGCCACCTATGACGGCGAGGAAAGCGAGCCGCTGGTGCTGCCGGCCGCCTTCCCCAATCTGCTGGCCAATGGCGCCACCGGCATCGCGGTGGGCATGGCCACGTCCATTCCGCCGCACAACGCGCTGGAACTCAGCCAGGCGCTGCTGCACCTGATCAAATCGCCCAAGGCCACCGATGCCAAACTGATGGAGCTGGTGCCGGGGCCGGACTTTCCCACCGGCGGGGTGCTGATCGAACCGTCGGCCAGTATCGCCGAGGCCTACAGGACCGGGCGCGGCAGCTTCCGGCTCCGCGCCCTTTGGGTGAAGGAGGAACTGGAACGCGGCCAATGGCAGATCGTGGTGATGGAGATTCCGTTCCAGGTCGCCAAGGGCCGGCTGATCGAGCGCATCGCCGAACTGATAACCGAGCGCAAGCTGCCGCTGCTGGCCGACGTGCGCGACGAATCGGCGGTCGATGTGCGGCTGGTGCTGGAACCGAAAAGCCGCACGGTCGATCCCGACATGCTGATGGAATCGCTGTTCCGGGCCACGGAACTCGAAACCCGCGTGCCGCTCAATCTCAACGTCCTCGACAAGGGCCGGATGCCGAAGGTGATGAGCTTGAAGGAGGCCCTGAAGGCTTTCCTCGATCATCGCCACGAGGTCCTGGAGCGGCGCAGCCGCTTCCGCCTGGCGGCGATCGAGCGGCGGCTGGAATTGCTGGCGGGATTTCTCATCGCCTACCGCAAGCTCGACGCCGTGATCGCCATCATCCGCGAGGAGGACGATCCCAAGGCCGTCCTGATGAAGCGCTTCAAGCTGACGGAGACGCAGGCGGAGGCGATCCTGGACATGCGGCTGCGCGCGCTCCGCAAGCTGGAGGAGGAGTCGATCGAGGCGGAGAACGGGCGCCTCACCGCCGAGGCCAAGGAGCTGGCCAAGCTGCTCAAGAACGAGGACCGGCGATGGGAGGTCATCGCCGAGGAAATCGAGGCGCTGAAGAAAAAACTCGAATCCGACAAGGCGCTGGCCCGGCGGCGCACCTCCATCTCCAAGGCGCCGGTGGTGGCCGACGTGCCCATCGAGTCCGTGGTGGCGAAGGAACCGATCACCGTCATCTGCTCGCAGAAGGGCTGGATCCGCACCGTGCGCGGCCATGTGGCGGCGGACGCGGACGCTACCTACAAGGAAGGCGACCAGGGACGCTTCTGGCTGCACGCCGAAACCACCGATAAGCTGATCCTGTTCGGCACCGATGGCCGGGCTTACACCTTGAGTTGCGACAAGCTGCCGGGCGGACGCGGTCACGGCGAGCCGGTGCGGCTCATGGTCGAGCTCGCCAACGACCGGGAGATCGTCGTCCTGTTTGCATTCCAGCCGGGAACGAAGATGCTGGTGGCGGCGAGCGACGGCCGCGGCCTGGTGGCCACGTCCGATGCGATGGTGGGCGACCGGCGCGCCGGCAAGCAGATACTCAACCTGGCCGACGATGCCGTCGCGGCGGCCTGCGCGCCGGCGGCCGGCGATAGCGTCGCGGTCATCGGCAGCAACCGCAAGCTGCTCGTCTTCCCCTTGGCCGAGGTGCCGGAAATGGCGCGCGGGCGCGGCGTGCGCTTGCAGCGCTATCATGAAGGCGCGTTGAGCGACGCGCAGGTGTTCGCCAAGCGCGAGGGCATGGCGTGGACCGACACCGGGGGACGCCGGCACGTGGAGGCGGCGCTGGACAACTGGATCGGCAAGCGCGGACAGGCCGGGCGCGTCGCCCCGCGCGGCTTCAACCGCAGCAACAAATTTACCGCCTGACGTCAGCGCCGCGTATGGAACTGGGTCACTTCGGCGACGCGCTCCTGCTGGGGGTGGTTGAGGGGCTGACCGAGTTCCTGCCCGTGTCCTCCACCGGCCATCTGATCCTGGTGAGCGATCTTCTGGGCGTCAGCGGGCCGGCCAGCCAGACCTTCGACATCGTCATCCAGCTGGGCGCCATCCTGGCGGTATGCTGGGCCTTCCGCGCGCACCTGGCGGGCTATGTGGCCGGCATTTTCCGGGACGAGCGCGCCAGCCGCTTCTTCATCAACATCGGGCTGGCGTTCGCGCCGGCCATGGTGCTTGGCGGGCTGGGGCACGGCTTCATCAAGAGCGTGCTGTTCGATCCCTATGTGGTGTCGGTGGCGCTGATCGCCGGCGGGTTCGCGATCCTGGCGATCGAGCGCTGGGCGCGTCCGGGCGCCGTGGTTCACATCGACGATCTGTCGTTCGGCGTCAGTTTCAAGATCGGCCTCTGCCAGGCGGTGTCGATGATTCCGGGCGTCAGCCGCGCCGGCGCTACCATCATGGGCGCCATGGTGCTGGGGGTGGAGCGGCGGACGGCAACGGTCTTTTCCTTTTACCTCGCCATCCCGACCATGTTCGCCGCCACCGCCTACGACCTTTACAAGAGCTGGGCGACCCTCACCGCCGACGGCTGGACAAGCATTGGCGTCGGCTTCGTGGCGGCGTTCCTGTCGGCGTCGGTGGTGGTGCGCGTCCTGATCGGCTTCGTGGGCCGCCACGGGTTCGCGCCCTTCGCCTGGTACCGCATCGCCATTGGCGCGGCGATGCTCGCCCTGCTGCAATACCGCTAACTGCTGGCGTAAAGCAGGTCCGGGGGCAAAGGCGGGGCGATGCCGGCGTCGGTGGTCGCCGGATCGAGGCGCTGCCAACCGCTGGCGCGCAACACTTCGAGGGGCCGGAAACGCGCCTTGTAGGCCATCTTGGCGCTGTCGGCGACCCAGTAGCCCAAATAGACATAACCCATGCGCTTCGCGCGGGCCTCCGCGATGTGGCGCAGGATCATGTAGCTGCCGGGACTGCGGCCGGCGACCTGGGGTTCGAAGAAGCTGTAAACCAGCGATAACCCGTCGTCCATGCGGTCGGTCAGGGCGACGCCGTACAGGCGGCCGCCGGCTTCGCGAAACTCCACCACATGGGTGCGTACGGGCGTGTCCTCGACCATGGCGCGGTAGTCGCCGAAATCCATGTCGGCCATCCCGCCGCCGGCGTGGCGGGCGAGGATGTAGCGGCGGAACAGCGAATAATGCTCGCCCGTGGCCAGTGGCGGCAGGAAGTTCACCTCGATGCCGCGGTTGTTCTTTTCCACGCGCCTTAAATTGCGGCCGGCGGCAAACTCATGCACCGGCACGCGCACCGAGACACATGCGGTGCAGCTATCGCAGGCCGGCCGGTAGGCCAGATCCTGACTGCGGCGAAAGCCGGCATGGGCCAGGGCTTCGTGCAGCCGGTCCGACTGCTCGCCCAACAGCAAGGTCACGACCTTGCGTTCCATGCGGTCCGGCAAATAGGGACAAGGGGCCGGAGGCGTGGCAAAAAAATGCCGCAGCGGAATCTGTACGCGCTGCTTCACTCAAATCTCCCCGACCGGCTCGGCGCCGATGTTTACCCTTGGTTAAGGATATAGCGAGGGGGGACCAAAACGGAAGAGGGTATAATACCTATCGCCATTATTAACCATTTCGACCATTCGGATAGCGCGCCGCCTCCATCGGGGGGTCAGAGGATGACTACCGGCGCGGCCTCCAGATCGGCGCGCACGACCGTGGTCCCGCAGAGCATGTCATGCAGGCAGCGGCGGCGGCGGTTGAACAGGGCGACGAGCAGGATCAGCCACGCGGTCGCGGCGACGCTGACGTAGAAGGTCACGGTCAAAATCGCCGCCTGCACATGGCCGGGCCGCCGGCCATCCCAGGTGCGGACCGCGAGGTTCATCGTCCGCATGCCCGGGGTCGCCGACCGCGGGCCGCCGATGGTCATGGTGTGGTAGGCCAGGGGCACCAACGCCATGAGCGGCACGACGACGGGAAACAGCAGGCCGAAGCTGGCTACTCCAAGCAACAGCGCCAGGATCCACAACGGC
>CAZIVY010000264.1:0-6554 GCA_964542505.1 uncultured Rhodospirillaceae bacterium | reverse complement strand
CAGCACGTCGTCGGGGTCGAAGCCCAGGCTGGCGATCGCCTCCCTCAGGCTCATCAGGCCGCCGCGCACCGCCATGACGATGGCCATGGTCTCCTTGAGCGGATCGACCGCCTCGAAGCGCGGCGCCGTCCACTCCACCGCATAGGGCGTGCGCGCCGGCAGTTTCCCGGCGGCGACGGCGAAGTCGATGAAGCTCCGCCAGATAGGCTCGCACAGCATGGGCACGAAGACGGTCCAGCGCAGCGCCTCGATGGTGCGGCGGAACTCCAGCCAGCCGCCGCGCATGCTGGCAAAGTTGGCCTGGCTCAGATCGGCGGCGAGGAGTTCGTAGGTGAGGCGCGCCCCGGCGGCGATGCTCATCAATTGCGAGCGCTTGTAGGCGCCGTAGTCCGGCGAGACGCTCGGCTGGGTGAACTTCACGTCCTTGCCGCCGCGGGCATAGGCGATCAGCCCGGGCTCGAACTGCTCCACCGTGTTGCCGGCGGCGTCCCGGACCAGGGGGGCGATGGATTCCTCCGATTCTTCGTCGGCGCCGAAGACGATGGCGGCGACGCAGGCTTCCAGCCTTTTCCGCACCAGCTCGGCTTCCTCGTAGTCGTCGAGCTCGCGCAGTTTGAGCATCACCGGGGCGAGCCAGGGGATGCCGCGCAGCTGCCCCGGCCGCTGCATCTCGTAGACGTGCAGGATCGAATCCGCCTCCACCGCCACCAGATCGTTGCGCGGCTGGGCGAGACCCACCCGCTCGCCCGGATGCTCGCGGTGCATCCAGTAGCGGCGCCGCCGTCCCAGGCGGTCGAACTCGATCCCCAGCCGCACCTCGCCGTCCGGCAGGCGCCGGTTCTCGCGATGATCGAGCAGGTCGGCTTCCAGCAGCTGGTACTGCAGCGGCACCGCGAGGCCATCGTCCAGCCGCCGCGGCCGGCGGCGCAGGAAGACCTCGCCCGATTCGAACATCGCCCGCGCGGCGAGCGCCAGCAGGCCGTTGAAGCCGACCCGCCCGTCGGCGTCGATCTCGCGGGCGAAGGCGGCCCACAGCCTGGCCACCTCGCCGTCGAGCTTGTCATCGCCGGTCTTCGGCCGCGGATCGATGCCGGCGCCGATGGCGTTGCCGACCAGCGCCGCGATCGCCTTGGCGGCGTGCGGGTTGTTGCGCGCCAGATCCCGGCCGCGGTCGCGCAGGATCGGCAGCGCGGCGTAGAGGTCGAGGTTGACCGAGCTCGACGGCGCCGGCCAGCCATGGGTCGCGCGCGAGGGGCGCGCGGCGTCGAAGTGGCGCGGCCACAACTGCAACCGGCCTTCGCCACGACCACGAACCGGCCGCAGCGCCCGCAGCCAGCGCCGAAGCAGACCTTGGCGCACTGCAATCAGCCGCGCCGGAAGACCGATACGCGCGCGGTCGGACGCGGCGGCCCGTCGCCGCGGGCGGCGATCTCGCGTTGCATGCGGTCGCGCAGGCGCAGCATCTCGGCGAGCGAGTGATAGGTGACGCTTCGGTCGGCGTAGCGCACGGTCAACGCGCCTTGCGCGATCGCCGCTTCCAGCGCGTCGAGTTGCACCTGGGTAAATCCAGCCATCGAATGTCCCTATCGTTTGAGCCAACCGCCACGCCGGCCGCCCAGCCACGACGGCGCGCGGCCAAGCGGCGGCAAGGGCGGTGTCTCCGGCGCGGTCACCGCTCCGGCTGGCGCCACGCCAGCGGGAACAGCCGCCGCCGCCGGCGCGCCCAATTGACTCTCAAGCTCGGCAAACCGCGATTCCGACCAGCGGTCGATGCCGGCGAGCCAGGCGGCGGCGCGAGCGTAAACCCGGCAGTCGAGCGCCTCGTTGCGCTCGCGCATCTTCTGCCACTCGAGGCGCGCGAAGCCGCGTTTGGTCTTGACCGTCACCAGTTGTTCGGCGGCAAGCTGCTTGACCCATTCGGCTTCCACGCCACGGGGCAGATGCACGTAGCCTGCGGGATACCCCCCGGACTGCGATCCGGGGGCTGACGAAGGGGCCGCGGCAATCTCCTCATCCGTCGGGCGGTCGAGCCGGAGAAAGCGGTAGGCCTCGCTCTTGAAGGTGGCGACGGCCACCGTCCACAGCCTGGCGCCGCGCCTGAGCTTGCGCCCGCCGGCGGTGACGTCGACGTAAGTCGGCCCGGTAATCGGCGCGGCGCGGTTGAAGCCGTCGACTCCCTTGAGCGCCACCACTTGCGCGTGCCCGGCGGCCCGCGCCCAGGCATAGACCGCAGCGGCCTCGTAGCCGGTGTCGATGCCAAGTTTGGTAAGTTTAAGCTGCGTGCCAGAGGCATGCCGCCAAGTGCGATCCAGCAGCCTGGACAACCCAGCCCAGGTCGCGGCGCGCTCGGGGCCGCCGTCGATGACGACGTGATCCACCAGCCAACTCGTCAGCCCGCGCCCCCAGGCCCAAACCGAGACCTCGATGCGGTCCTTCTGCACGTCGGCGCCGGCGGTGAGCAGGAGCGCGCCCGCCGGCACGGTGCCGATGCGCCAGTCCTCGCGGCGGTCGTAGAGCCGCTGCCAGTCGGGGGCCTCGCCGGTCTCGACCCAGGTCTCGCCCAGCACGCCGTTCTTGAAGCTGCGCCTGGCCTCGTCGGTCGCCGTCTGTTCCCACATGCGCGCGATCATCCCCCAGCTCATCCAGCCCACCGGCGAGTAGAGCGCCGAGAGGTGGAACCCGATTGTTGACGGATCAGAAGCCTCAGCCGCCTGCCCGCCGGAGCCTTGGCGAAGGCGGGTCGCCCGCCACTCGCCGGCCGACAGCATCGCGGTCTTGTGGCGCTCCTCGATCCGGACGTCGCAGGCCTCGCAGAGGTAATGCGCGCTATCCGGCCTCCCCTTCTCCCAGCGCAGCCGCTCGAAGCGAAGCCACTGCATGTGCCCGCAATGGGGGCACGGCACGAAGTAGCGCCGCCGGTCGGAAGCCTCGTACTCGCGCTCGATGCGCGAGACGCCGTGGATGGTCGGCGTCGAAACCAGGAACGCCTTCGCCCGCCAGGAGAAGGTGCGCGTGCGGGCCTCGGCCAGCGCGACCGGATCGCCCTCCTCGTCGGCCGATGGCGGATAAGCGTCGACCTCGTCGAGAAAGAGATAGCGCGCGGGCATCGAGCGCAGGCCCACCGCGCTGTTGGCGCCGGTGATCACCAGCAGCCCGGCGGGGAACTCCTTCGACAGCACCGTGTTGCCGGCGTCGCGCGAGCGCGCCGGCTTCACCCGCTCGCGCAACACCGGGCTGTCGGCGATCAGCGGCTCGAGGCGCTGGCGCGAGAAGCGCTTGGCCAGTTCCACCGTCGGCTGCACCGCCAGCATCGGCCCCGGCGCGTGGTGGATGACGAAGCCGATCCAGTTGTTGCCGGCCTCGGTGGCGCCCACCTGCGCCGCCTTCATGAACACGACGCGGCGCGCCGGATGCGACGGTGACAGCGCATCCATGATCGCCCGCATGTAGGGCGTCCGCTCGGTGCGATAGCGCCCGGGCTCGGCCGAGGCGCGGGGCGAGAGCATCCGGTGCCGGTCGGCCCATTCCGAGACCGCAAGCGCCGGGTCGGGCGTCAAGCCGTCGCGCCAGGCGCGGATTACGTCTTCCGCGCCGTCGAAGCTTGTCCCGGCCCCCGGGACGGAGTGCCCAGGGGGCGATCCGGGGCCGAGCGGCTCAGCGGAAGTCGGTGCGGACCTCGGCCAGCTCGGCGAGATGGGCGCGGGCATGCGCTTCGAGAACCTTCTGCATCGGATGCGCCTCGACCCCCAGTTCCGCCGCCATCAGCGCCGCCACCCGCGCCGGCCAATTCACCCACGCGTCCCGTTCCTCGCGCGCCAGGCGGAAAACCAGCGCCGTGGCGCGCGCCCGATCCACCAGCTCGCCCTTGCGTTCCTGCAGCCTGAGGCGGGCGAGATGCGCCTTGGCGATCTCGTGCGCGGTGCGGGCCTCGACGTAGGTGACACGCGGACTCGCTGGCAGTCCCTGCTCCTTCAGCGTCTCGCGCACCGAGCCGACGGCGGCCGCGGGCACCGGCTTGACGCCGGGGGCGTCGCCCGGCCGCCGCCTGGCCGGATCGGTCGCCTCGGCGCGGCGCGCGTCCGAGGCGGTGGCGTCGATCGAGCCGTCCGCGAACAACGCGAGGCGTCCGGCCGCGCGCGCCTTCTGCACCGCGCCGCGCGAGATTCCCGCGCGGGCGGCGTATTGCCGCTCGCTCACTCCTCGCATGGGGTCTCACACTCCGCAGGTCGGCCAGCCCCCGGGACAGAGTGCCCGGGGGTCGCCGCCGTTTGCGCACACGGCGGCCTTTCCGCCAGGCCTGGGACAACCCCGCCACCCGGCTGTTGCCGCGCCTGTGTTTCGCCCGTGGGCGGCCGTTCGCCCAAACGAATGCCGCCGGGGTTGCCCCCGGCGGCATCCGTCTGGCGGGCCGTCAGTTCGGTTTTTTCCCCTGGTGGTCGCGGATCGCGCGCATGATGGCGTCGTCGTCGCTCTCGCCGGCCAAGCGCAGCCGTTGCACCATGTCCCACACGTCGTCCGATACCGGCACCAGCCAGAACCCGTCCGGCTGGCGCGTCGCTGTTGAGCGGAACGGCAGGATCGCCTCTCCAGCGATGGCCCTGTATGTCGCGTCGCTCACGCGGATGGTCTTCGTGGCCGGTCCCTGCCCGCGCGGCGTGAGGCCGGCGGTTATGAACTCGCCGGTGGTGCCGGCCGGCACCCGGCCCAGATATTCCAGGATCTGAACCCACGGGATGTTGAGGATCGGCTTGGCGAAGGCGTCCGGTTGGTCCGGACGCCAGCCCTCGCGCGTCGAGGCGAAGAAGCCGTCCTTCTCGTGCACGCCGATGGACGTGGCGGCACGGACCTTCTCGCGCCGTTCGTGCTCGGCGACGGCGCGGGCGAGGTCGTCCGCCGTGACGCCGCGACGGGCGAGGATGGCTCGGCCGGGAGGGCTGTCGGTGGGATAGACCGTGTAGGGCTCGGTCATGACCGCCTCCCTCACTTGGCAATCCGATAGACGCGACCGCGGTTCTCGATTTTCTCCGACGTAACGTCGAGGCCAAGCTTCTTCTTCAGCGCCCCGGCGATGGCGCCGCGCACCGTGTGCGGTTGCCAGCCGAAGGCCTCGGCGATCTCCGCGATGCTGGCGCCCTTGGGCCGCTTCAGCATTTCGATCAGCCGCGCCTGCTTGCTGTCGGCGCGGGTGGTCCGCGCCGCCGTCTCCACCTTCTTGCCGCGCGCCGGGCGCTTGGCCGCGACAGCCGCCACCGCTGGCGGCGACACCTTCTTGGCGCGCTTGCGCGCCGGAGTTTCGCTCGCCGCCCGCGCTTCCGCCTTGGCGGCAACGTCGAGGGACCGAAGGTCACGAGGCTGGTCGGCCGGCGTACCCCCGACAAGTCCGCCGTCATCGATGGCGGCGGCGATCCGCCCCGCCTCGGCGGGCGTCGCCTCGCGCTCGATGCCGAGCGCCTCGCAGGCGGCGTCGGTGGCGCGCAGCGTCAGCGGTCCGTCCTTGCCCTCGCGCCACACGTGATAGGAGATGCTGCCACCCAGTTGGACTGGCCGGTGGGCCGGCATTTCCTCGATCAGATGTTTCTTCAGCAGGCTCTTGAGAATCTTGTTCGCGGCCTCGCCCTTGGCCTTGGTCGTCAGCGGATAGACGCAGCGGTCGTCGCGTTGGCACGCGGCGGACAGCACCACCAGTTGCGCATCGGAAAGCTTGGTCATGATCTGGCTCCTTCGCGGTCGAGCCGCGCCTATCGCGGCCCTTCTATGACCCCAAGCCCCGCGGGGCGGGGCCAAGGCCGGAGCCGAGGCGGCTCAGCCGGTCTGGACAATCCGGCGGCTCTCGGTATCGAACCACCCGTGACGGCGTTCGATGCCGCCCGAGCCGAGAGTGTCGATGTCGAAGTAGCGGCAGCGCGCGTCGGAGACGTTGCCACTGGCCCAATAGGGCAGGACGATGGTGTACGACTCGCCGCGATAGCAGCTGCCGTGGATCGCGCCGCAGCGCTTGCACTCGTACACGCCCGTCACCTTGTGCGGCCGATGCCGCTGGCCGTTGCAAGCCGGGCACTTCATGACGCCACCCGCGCGGGCATCGGCGGCGCGCTTGCGCAGACGCGGAACCCTTGCCCGCGCGCCGTGGCGCCGAACAGGGACCCCGGCCCGTTTCCCTCGTCGTCGCGGGAGGCGTAAACGACGAGACCGTTGTCGAACACCAGGGCCAGCACATGATCGTCCGCCGGCCACCCCTCGCGGGCGAGTTCGCGCGCGCTCAACCGGCGCATCTCAACGACGCGCGCCCCGACCAGCCGCGTCATGACACGGTCCTGGCATGTTCGCCGCGCTTGTAGATCGAGTCGGCGACCCGCTGCAGCAATTCGGCGTAGTGGGATAGCGTCCCGACGTGGCCCCAATTCACATCGTCGGGGTTGACGCTGAAATGATCCTCGCTCGCGGCGGCGATCTCGGCGAGCAGCGTGTCGATCTGCGTCTTGCGGCCAATGAAGTGCTGCAGCGCGTCGTCGTTGCCGCGTGCTTTGATGTTGTTTTGCTTGGTGTTCATGGCG
>CAZIVY010000263.1:0-8487 GCA_964542505.1 uncultured Rhodospirillaceae bacterium | reverse complement strand
ACGCGTATGGGCCGGGCGATGTTCTTCATCGCCGGCTCGCCCATGGGCATCAGGCGCAGATCGAGCTTGCCCTCGATCTGATCGGCGATGCTGCCCGAAACGCAAATGCCGCCAGGGTCGGCGATCGATTGCAGGCGGGCCGCGATATTGACGCCATCGCCGAGAAGATCGCCGTCCTTGGTCATCACGTCGCCGAGATTGACGCCGATGCGGAACAGCATGCGGCGATCTTCCGGCAGCGATTCGTTGCGCGTTTTCAGCGCGTCCTGGATTTCCACCGCCGCGCGCACCGCCTCGACGGGACTGGCGAATTCCGCCAGCACGCTGTCGCCGGCGGTGTTGACGATGCGTCCGTCGTGAAATTGGATGACCGAATCGACCACGGCGCGGTGGGCGGACAGGACCCGAAGCGCATCCTCCTCGTTGTCGCCCATGTGGCGGCTGTAGCCGACCGCGTCGGCGGACAGTATGGCGGCGAGCTTGCGTTTGACGGGCGAAGGCGCCACGGTTTTTCCTCAAGCCTTTTCGGATTTCGCGTCCGACGGCGATATCATATCAAGAAACGAGGCGTCGCGGCGTTACTGGCGCGTCAGGTGCGCCGCTCCTGATTTCCCTCGCGCGCGGGCGGAGGGGACGGCGGCGGCGGGGGCGCTTTGCGGCGAATGACGATGTCCCCGTTGGGCAGAATCTCGGGCGCTTCGTACTGGGGCAGCGACATCAACATGCCGCGCAAGGCCTCGATCATTTTTTCGGCGGCGCGGCGGGCCAATTCGGCGGCTTCTTCCGCCGGACGGCGGGGATCGGTCTGGGCGTCGGCGCTTGGACCGATCGCCAGCAGCGCGAGCAGAATGGCGCGTGACAGATGGTCCCTCATCGCCCACAGTCCGGCCTAGCCATGAACCGCAATTCCAGCATGCACAAGCAAGGCTAGATGGCGATCGCGGCCAAATTGCGGCCAAGGCTGCGGCGAATCCGGCTGTTGGCGCTCGATCTCGACGGCGTGCTCACCGACGGCGGGCTTTACTACACCGATTCCGGCGAGGAGATGCGCAAGTTCAACGCCAAGGACGGGCTTGGCCTCAAGATGGCGATGGAACGCGGCATCGCGGTCGCCATCGTCACCAGCAGCATCGCGCCGGCCATCGGCCATCGCGCGGCCCGGCTTGGCATCCAGCATGTGCGGCTGGGGGCCGGCGACAAGCTGGCGGCGCTCTCGGCGCTCGGCGCGCAGCTTGGGATCGAAATGGCGGAGACGGCCTATGTCTCCGACGACGTGAACGACTTGGCCGTGCTGGCGGCGGTGGGGCTGCCCATAGCCGTGGCCGACGCCGTGGCGCCAGTGCGCCGCGCGGCGCTTTTGGTCACCAAGGCCGCCGGGGGCAAGGGCGCGGTGCGCGAAGTCTGCGATTTGTTGCTGGCCACCCGCCCCGGCCGCGCCCAAGTCCGCGGCGGGTTATAGGCCAATCCAGAATTTAACTAATTGTTTATAACCTAATATGTATAGCACAATGCGTAGCTACCCGATTGCGGGTGCTAGGTGTATATCCAACGCATAGTGCCAGGCTTCTTCGTTGGCCGGCGGTTTTGGGCGCGCCGAGCCCCCGGCGGCAGGGCAAGCGGGCGGCCAACGCCGAGTGAACATGGACATCGTGATCTGCGACGACCAGCCGTTGTACCGGCGCGGAATGGCGGCGGTGGCGGCGGAATTGCAGCCGGACGCGGCGGTGGTCGAAGTCGCCAGCGGCGAGGAACTCGCTCAGGTCGCGGTGGCGCCGGAAAACGTGGTGCTGGTCGTCGTCAACGCCAGCATGATCGATAACAGCGCGGTGTTGTCGGTGGGACAATTGCGGCAGCGTTATCCCGGCGCCGCGGTGGTGCTGGTGGTGGCGAGTATCCGCCGGGCGGAAGCCGACAACTTTATCGCCCAAGGGGTGGCGGGCATCGTGCGGCGGTCGGACCCGCCGGCGCGCATCCTGACCGGACTGCGCCATGTGCTGGCGGGCGGGCTCTTGCTGCCGGCGGAAATCTTCCTCGAACCACCTTCGCCGAAGACCGCTTCGGCGCCCACCGGCGACCAGCAAGACATCGCGCCCGCGCAGCTTTCCGAAGCGCCGGACGAATGGAACCTGACCCGCCGCCAAGCCGCGGTTCTGGCGCTGATGGGCCGTGGCTGGTCGAACCGGCGCATTGGCGAGGAGCTCGGCGTTTCGGAGGGTACGGTGAAGGTTCACGTCAACGCGATCCTGCGCGTCCTTAAAGTGAAGAACCGCACCCAGGCCGTCCTGCGATCGACAGGGCGCCGCATATCCGGTTCAGGCAAGCGCCGCTAATATCCTTGGCGCCAGCGGATCGAGGAGCGGCGCCAGGGCGTCCGCCACCCGATCCAGGGCGCCGTCGGCTTCGGCGACAGCGGCGCGGGCGCGGTCGGTCATGGCCTGGCGGCGGCCTGCATCCTCGAACAGTAAATCGGCGAGAACGGCTTCCAGTTCACCGGCGCCGCGAACCTCGCGGCTGGCGTCGGCGGCAGCCAGCGCGGCGGCAATTTCGGCGAAGTTCGCCATGTGCGGCCCGTGAACAATGGCGCAAGCCAGGCGCGCGGGCTCTAGCGGGTTCTGCCCGCCATGGGCCACCAGCGAGCCGCCGACAAAGGCGACCGGCGCCAGGCGATACCACAAACCAAGCTCGCCCATGGTGTCGGCCAAATAGATTTCCGTGGCCGCGTCCGGCGCCTCGCCCGCCGAGCGAAGCGCCACGCGGGCGCCCGCTTGCCGCAACTGGCGGCCAAGTTCGCTCCCGCGCCCCGGATGGCGGGGGACAATAATGGTAAGCAAATCGCGATGACGGGCGCGCAGCGCGCGATCCGCCTCCATCACCACGGTCTCCTCGCCGGGGTGGGTGCTGGCCGCCAGCCAGCGTGGCCGGGACCCGAACGCCGCCGCCAGAAGCGTCAGTTCCGCCTCGTCGGCGGCGAGCGGCGGCGCGGTCCATTTCAAATTGCCAAGACAACGCACGTCGCGGGCGCCAAGCGCGGTCAGGCGCCGCTCGTCGAGGCGCGATTGCGCCAAACAGAGGGCGAAGTTATCGAGCAGCGCCGTGGCCAAGGGCCGGAGCCAAGCCCAGCGCGCGAAGGCGCGCGCGGACATGCGCCCGTTCAGCAGCACCAGCGGCGCGCCGGCGGCGGCGGCGGCGGCGATGGCGGCAGGCCAAAATTCCGATTCCGTCCACAGCACCAGATCGGGCCGCCAGTGGCTTAGAAAGCGCTCCACCGGCCGCGCCAAGTCAAGCGGCATGAACTGGTGCGACGCCCGCGCCGGCAGTTGCGCCGCCAGAAGTTGCGCCGACGTCACGGTGCCGGTGGTCACCACCGCATGGAGCGCCGGACGCTCGGCCAGCGCACGGCGCAACAAGGGCAGGACCGAAAGTGATTCGCCGACGCTGGCGGCGTGGACCCACACCACGGGTCCCTCGGGACGCGGGAGCGAGGGAATGCCGAAGCGCTCGCCAAGGCGCGCGGGGTCTTCCTTGCCGCGGGCGGCGCGGCGGCGAAAATGGAGCTCGGCCAGCGGCGCCAGCAGACGGCCGGCGCCGCGGTAAAGGGCCAGAGCGGCGCGGAACGCGGCGGCGGCCATGACCGGCGCGCCTCAACCTATTTGATCAAAGGCACCAGCGGCATCGGCGGCCGCTCGGTCGCCAGGCGATTGCTCAGCCGCGCGCAGCGAAAATCCGCCCGCGTCGGAAACAGCAGCGAGCAGGTCGTCAGATCGCCCTCACGGCGCAGAAAGACGCCTTCGTGGCAGTCTTCCGCGAGCCCGCGCAACAGTTCCTCGGGGCTGCGGGCGGCGCTGTTGTAGCAAAGTGAAATCACGTACGGCCCCGGACCGCGCGCGACAGCGCCGGGCGCAATGACATAGGGTCCGAGCGGCCCGTCGCCGGCACATCCGGCCAAAGCCAGGACCAGGAGAAGGGCCTGGGACCGAATTCCGTTCAAACGTGGAATGATTCCCCGCAGCCGCAGCGGCCTTTCTCGTTCGGGTTGCGAAACACGAATCCCGATTGCCATTTGTCCTCGACCCAATCGATTTCGCTGCCGAATACGTGCATCTGCGCCTTGGGGTCGACAAGGATGGTCACGCCCTTGTCCTCGACCACCTCGTCATGGGGCCCCTTGGCCTCGGCGTATTGAATATCGTAGGACAGCCCCGAGCAACCCTTGGTTTTGATGGTGATGCGCAAGCCCAAGGCCGGCTTGTCGCGCCGGGCCATGATGGCGCGCACGTGCTCAGCCGCCAAGTCCGTCAACGTCAACGCCTTCAGTGCCGTAACCATGACCGGCATCCTCGCCTAAAAGAAACCCAGTTCAAGCCGTGCCGCTTCCGACATGCGGTCCTTGCTCCAAGGCGGTTCCCAAACCACCTCGACCTTGACCGCGCCGACGCCCGGCACCGCCTTCACCACGCGTTCCACCTCGGCCGGCATGCTGGCCGCCGCGGGGCAATTGGGCGTGGTCAGGGTCATGGCCACCGCCACCGACCCGTCGCCGCCCACGTCCAGATTATAAATAAGACCCAATTCATAAATGTTAACAGGAATCTCGGGGTCATGCACGGTTTTCAGCGCGCCGACCACCATTTCCTCCAGCGAACGGCCGTCTGCTGGGTCTGGGGCCGGCGCCGGGACAGCCTCCGGGGTCGCGGGTAGGGTCGCGTGGTTGCGGTCCACCGCCCCTACTCCGTTTTCACCGGCTGGCCCTTGCCGGCCAGCGCCGCCACCAGGGTGTGCCAGGGAAGCGTCGCGCATTTGACGCGCACGGGAAATTCGCTGACGCCGGCAAAGGCCACAAGCTTCTCGCCGGCGGGCGGCAACTCGGCGCCGGCGTGGCCGGTGACCACCTCGTGAAAGAGGTCGAACAGCGACCGCGCCTCGGCCTCGCTCAGGTCCTTGACCGCTTCGGTCATCAGCGACGCCGAAGCGGTGGAAATGGCGCAACCCGCGCCCTCGAAGGTCACGTCGCGCAAGCGGCCGTCCTCGACCCGGACATAAAGCCGCAGCTTGTCGCCGCACAGCGGGTTGTGGCCCACCGCCTGGCGGTTCGCCTCGGCCAGTGCGCGGAAATTGCGCGGCCGCCGGCCGTGATCCAGGATCAGCTCCTGATAAAGTTCGCGCGCGTCGGTCATGGGCCGAAAATCTCCGTCACCTTGCGCAGGCCCGCCACCAGGGCGTCGACGTCGCCGCGGTCGTTGTAAACGCCGAAGGACGCGCGCACCGTGGCCGGGACGCCGAAGCGGTCCATGACCGGCTGGGCGCAGTGGTGGCCGACGCGCACCGCCACCCCCTCGGTGTCGAGAATCGTGCCCACATCGTGGGCGTGCACGCCGTCGAGGATAAAGGACACGACCCCCGACCTTTCGCGCGCCTGGCCGATCAGGCGCAGGGAATTGAAGCCGGCGAGGCGCTCGGTGGCGTAGGCCAGCAGGTCCTGTTCGTGGGCGTGGATGGCGTCCCAGCCGAGGGCCTCGACATATCCGAGCGCGGCGCCAAGACCGATGGCCTCGGCGATGGCGGGGGTGCCGGCCTCGAACTTGTAGGGCAGGTCGGCATATTCGGTCTTTTCCATGGTGACCGAGCGGATCATGTCGCCGCCGCCCTGCCAGGGAGGCATGGCGCCGAGCAGCGCCGCCTTGCCGTAAAGCGCGCCGACGCCGCTTGGCCCATAGAGCTTGTGGCCGGAGAAAACGTAGAAGTCGCAGTCAAGGGCCTGCACGTCCACCGGCATGTGCGCCACCGCCTGGCAGCCGTCGATGAGCACGCGGGCGCCGACGCGGCGGGCGCGGTGGATCACCTCGGCCACCGGCACCACGGTGCCGAGCGCGTTGGCCACATGGGTGATCGCCACCAGGCGCGTGCGCGGCCCGAGCAGGCGGTCGAATTCGTCGAGCACCAGTTCGCCCGCGTCGTCGATGGGCGCGACCCGGATCACGATGCCCTTTTCGTCGCGAAGCATCTGCCAGGGCACGATGTTGGAGTGGTGCTCCATGGCGCTGATGACGACCTCGTCGCCGGCCTTGAGCATGCCGCGCCCGAAGCTTTGCGCCACCAGGTTGATCGCCTCGGTGGCGCCGCGCACGAAGACGATTTCGCGCGTCGAGGCGGCGTTGAGGAAGCGGCGCACGGATTCGCGCGCGCCTTCATAGGCGTCGGTGGCGCGCTGGCTCAGCCAGTAAACGCCGCGATGGACGTTGGCGTATTCGTTTTCGTAGCAGCGGCGCACGGCGTCGATGACCTGACGCGGCTTCTGGGCGCTGGCGGCGCTGTCGAGAAAGACCAGCGGCCGCCCGCGCACGGTGCGCGAAAGAATAGGGAAATCCCGCCGCACGGACGCCACGTCAAGCGCCGGCCGCCCGGGGCCAAGGATGGAGGAAGACTCAAGCATGATGGCCGCCCTCGAGCCACGCCGCGAATGCCGCCATCAGGTGATCGCGCACCGGACCCGAGGCGATGGCGGCGAGGGTCTCGCCGGCGAAGGCCTCGATCAGCATCGCCCGCGCCGCCGCTTCCGAGATCCCGCGCGCGCGGAGGAAAAACAAGGCGGCGCGATCGAGGTCGCCGATGGCGGCGCCGTGGCTGCACTTCACGTCGTCGGCCAGGATTTCGAGTTCGGGCTTGGCGTCGGCCTGGGCGGATTCGCTCAGCAGCAAGGCGCGCGTCGACTGCCGCGCGTCGGTCTTCTGGGCGTCGGGCGCGACGCGGACGCGGCCCTGGAACACGGCATGAGCCTCGTCGTCCACCACGGCGCGGAATTCCTGGTGGCTGGTTCCGCGTGGGGCCGCGTGGTCGATGCGGGTGGTGGCGTCGCCATGCTGGCGGCCGCGCGCCAGCGTCACCCCGGCGAGGCGGCAGGCCGCGTCCGCGCCCAGCATGCGGACATCGATTTCGTTGCGCGACATGGCCGCGCCGAGGTTGAGCGCGAAGCCCTCGAAGGCCGCGCCGCGCGCCAGCCGCACCTCGGTCGCCGCCAGATGAAAAGCGCCCACGTCTTCGGCCTGCAATTTGGCGTGGGCGAGCCGCGCGCCCTCGCCCAGCGACACCCGCGTCACCGCGTTGGTCCACGAGACCGCGCTACCCGGTACGCCGGCGTAGGTTTCGAGGATGGTCGCCTCGGCGCCCGCGCCAAGCACGATGGCGTGACGCGGATGCACCACGCCGGCGTCGCTCGCGGAGGGGGCCAGAACCAGAATCTGCAACGGGCGATCCAGTTTGACCCCGGCGGCGATGACGACGTGCGCGCCATCGGCGGCAAAGGCCGCGTTCAGCGCCACCAGCGCCTCGCCGCGATCGCCGCCGTCGTCGCCAAGCAGCGCCGCCGCCCCCGCGCCGCCAGCGGCCAGGTCCTGGCCAAGCGAGCCGATGCGGACGCCGGCCGGCAGGTTCGCCAAATCCGACAATTCCGGGCGAAAGCGTCCGCCGACGAAGACGGCGCACAGCGCCGGCGCCGGCAGACGCCAGAGCGAGATGGAAGCGGGCGATGGCTTGGATCGCGGCGCGGCGGCCTCGGCCGGCCGGAAGACGGCGCGGGTCAGCGGCGCCAGACTGGTGAACTTCCACGCCTCGACCCTGGTGGTGGGGATCCCGTGGCGCACGAAGCGCGCCAGCGCCGCTTCGCGCCGCTGCTCGATCTCGCTTCGGCCCGCTCCGGGAAGGCCGGCGCGCGTTTCGGCGAAGGCTCGCGCGTAAGCCTCGCCAGGTTGGGCTGTCGCGGGCAGGACGTGAACCACGGCCGATCCCCTCAAGCCGCCGATCCGCCGAGGCCGAGGTCGGCGTAGCCGCGCGCTTCCAGCGTCCGCGCCAGTTCCTTGTCGCCGGAGCGGACGATGCTTCCCGCCGACAGAACGTGCACGCGGTCAGGCACGATGTAATCGAGGAGGCGCTGATAATGAGTGATGATGAGCATGGCGCGGTCGGGCGCGCGCAAGGCGTTGACGCCGTCGGCGACGGTCTTCAGGGCATCGATGTCGAGCCCGGAATCGGTCTCGTCCAGGACCGCCAGGGACGGTTGCAGCATGGCCATCTGGAAAATCTCGTTGCGCTTCTTCTCGCCGCCGGAGAAACCGACGTTGATGGCGCGCGACAACAGCTTTTCGTCCATTTTCAGCAACGCCATCTGGCGGCGGGCCAGTTTCAGGAATTCCACCGCGTCGAGGTCGGACTGGCCGCGGTGGCGGCGCATCGCGTTGACCGCCGACTTGAGAAAATTGGCGGTGGAGACGCCGGGAATTTCCACCGGGTATTGAAAGGCGAGAAAGACGCCCTCGCGCGCCCGTTCCTCGGGCGGCAGAGCGAGAAGGTCGTGGCCGCGATAGAGCACCTCGCCGCCCAGGACTTCGTAGCCTTCGCGGCCGGCGAGCACATGAGCGAGCGTGCTCTTCCCCGAACCGTTCGGCCCCATGATGGCGTGCACCTCGCCCGCCGCGACCGACAGCGTCACGCCGC
>CAZIVY010000262.1:0-1856 GCA_964542505.1 uncultured Rhodospirillaceae bacterium | reverse complement strand
GTGCCGACGAAAACCGTCTTGTCGAGGCGCAGCGGCAGCAGATAGACCGCCAGCGGCGGCCCGCCCGCATGGGCGAGAAAGCTGGTGAACCCCGACACCGCGCCCCAAAAGGCGCCTTTGGCGGCGTGCGGCCTGGCGCCTTCGGGCGCGCGCCGGCCGAACCAGTGGTGCAGCGCGAAGACCACGGCGATGGACCCCACCGCCAGGCGAATCTGGTCGGGGCCGACCTGGCCGGCGGTGAGCGTCGCCAGGACGATGCCCGCCATCGCCGCCGGCATCAGCACCACCATGCTGGCGCGGTCCCATTGGCGGCGATAGCCCCACATTCCCACCAGGTCCATGAGGCACAGGATCGGCAGCATGATCGCCGCCGCTTGCAGGGGCGGCACGCTCAGCGCCATCAGCGGCACCGCCAGGATGCCGGCGCCGGTGCCGAACCCGCCCTTGACCACGCCGGTGAACAGCACCGCCGGCACGGCGGCGATATAGAACAGCGGCTCCGCCACCAGGAGCGAGAGGATGGATTCGGGCATGGTCCCGGAGACTAGCGCGAAATGAGCCCGGTACGGCGCCCGGTTTCCCCGGCATCCCTATTTTGTTGTCATGGCTTTTGTTGTCAGGCCCGGGCCTGACCGCAGTTGTCGCATGTGGCGGCCTCTCCTTCGAGACAGCCGCTTCGCGGCTTCCTCAGGATGAGGCCGCCCGAGGAATAGCGGATTTCCTCATCCTGAGGGCGAGCGCAGCGAGCGTCTCGAAGGATGAAGAAATCCGCCATGAGCCAAACTCGATAGCCCTGCCGGCATGACAAGTTCAAGGTATCGGCGGCTCGGATTGCACGATCAGCTCCGCTCGCGAATCATGGTGGCGTACTTGCGCTCAAGGCGGCTCGGCGCTCCCTCGGCGGGTTCCCCGCCGCCGCGATCCGGCCGGCCGATTGGCCATGGCGCGTTGCCGGAGGTTGTGGCTAGACTTGCGCCTCAGGCACGATGACGCCTTCAGGGAGGCAAGGATCATGGCCAGCCGCTACGCCGAGGTTTACGCGCGCTCGCTCGCCGACCCGGAAGGATTCTGGGCCGAGGCGGCTGAAGGCATTGCCTGGACCAAGCGCTGGTCGAAGGTGCTGGATACAAGCCGCGCCCCCTTCTACCGCTGGTTCGCGGGCGGCGAAACCAACACCTGCTTCAACGCCCTCGACCGTCACGTCGAAGGCGGGCGCGCCGATCAAAAGGCGCTGATCTACGATTCGCCGGTCACCGGAACCGTCGCCTCCTTCACCTACCGCGAGCTGCGCGACCTGGTGGCGCGCTTCGCCGGCGCGCTTCGCGCGCTGGGCGTCGCCAAGGGCGAGCGCGTCATCGTCTACATGCCCATGATCCCCCAGGCCGCCGTCGCCATGCTCGCCTGCGCCCGCCTCGGCGCCGTTCATTCGGTGGTGTTTGGCGGCTTTGCCGCGCGCGAGCTGGCGACTCGCATCGACGACGCCAAGCCGGTGGCGATCCTCTCCGCCTCCTGCGGCATCGAGGGCGGCAAGGTCATCGAGTACAAGCCTCTCCTCGACGCCGCCATCGACATCGCCGCGCACAAGCCCAAGGCATGCGTCGTTTTCCAGCGCCCCATGTGCAAGGCGTCGCTGGTGTTGGGCCGCGACCACGACTGGAACGACGTCGCGGCCGCGGCCTCGCCGGCGGATTGCGTCCCCCTCGCCGCCACCGACCCGCTTTATGTCATCTACACCTCCGGCACGACGGCCATGCCCAAGGGCGTGGTGCGCGACAATGGCGGCCACCTGGTGGCGCTGAACTGGTCGATGAAGAACATCTACGATATCGCGCCGGGCGAGGTGTTCTGGGCCGCCT
>CAZIVY010000261.1:0-6872 GCA_964542505.1 uncultured Rhodospirillaceae bacterium | reverse complement strand
GCGGAAGTACATGAAGGCGTTCAGGCGGCCGCGCACATAGTTGTTTTGCTGGCGCATCACCTTGCCGGGCGTGCCCATGACGATGGAATTGGGCGGAATGACGGTGTTCTCTTTCAGGAAGCTGCCGCCGGCGACGATGGTGTTGGCGCCCACCACGCAGCCATCGGCGACGGTGGCGTTGATGCCGATCAGGCAGTTGTCGCCGATGGTGCAGCCGTGGATGGTGCAGTGATGGGTGATGGAGACGTGGGCGCCGATGATGGTGGGGGTGAAATCGCCGATGTGGACCATGGCGAAATCCTGGATGTTGGTGTGGGCGCCAATGACGATCTCGAACATCTCGGCGCGGATCACCGCGTTGCACCAGACGGACGCGCCTGGCGCGATGCGCACTTTGCCGTAGATCTGCGCGCTGGGATCGATATAGGCCGGGTCGTCAAGCACCACGTCCGGTCCGAAACGCATGGCCGTCTCCTCCGCCGCCTGGCGCGTAAAATGCGCCAAGCATTATACCGAGGGCGGCTGCGCCGCCCGGCGGCTTTATAGCAAGGCGGCGGGGAAAACGCGCTCCGAAACGGTCGGCGCGGCTACTTGATCTCGAAGCGGCGCACCGCCGACCAGGCGCCGGCGCCCGTCATCGGCCTATTGGACGTTGCCTGTCACCGAAGCGTTGCCAGTGATCGTGAAGACGCAGGTCCTGGCCTTATTGCCGCCGCTGGAACAGGCGCCCGACCAGATGGCGTCGCGGCCGCCGGCCACGCTGAGCGTGATCGCGGTGCCGTTTGCAAAGCTGGCCGAGCCCGTGCTGCCCACCGCGACGTTGATGCCGGCCGGGCTCGATACGATGCTCTCGCCGCCGCGCCCGGTGGCCGTAACGGTCAAGGTGGCGGTGGTTGTCGATGCCGGCGGGTTCACCGTCAACGCCGCCGTGCGCGTGACGGCGCCAAGGACCGCCGAGATCGTCGCCGTGGCCGAGGCCGTGACCGAGGTGGTTGTCACCGTAAAGGTGGCGCTGCTCGCGCCCGCCGCCACGGTGACGTTGGCGGGAACGCTCGCGGCGGCGTTATTGCTGGCGAGCGTCACCGCCGCCCCGCCGCTCGGCGCCGCGGCGCTCAAGGTCACGGTGCCGGTCGAGGACGTCCCGCCCACTACGCTGGTCGGGCTGAGCGATACCGCCGAAAGCGCCGCGGCCGTGGTCGCCGGCGGAGTCACGGTCAGCGTCGCCGTGCGGCTCACGCCGTTGAAGGCTGCTGTGAGGGTAGCGCTGGTATTGGCGGTGACGGCGCTGGTCGTGACCGTGAACGTCGCGTTGGCCGCGCCTGCCGCCACAGTGACGCTGGCGGGCACGGTTGTCGCCGCCGAGTTGTCTGAAAGCGTCACCACAATGCCACCGCTCGGCGCCGCGGCGCTCAAGGTCACGGTGCCGGTCGATGAATTGCCACCGACGACCGACGTGGGATTCACCGCCAGCGCGGACAAGCTCGCCGTGCTGGTCGCCGCCTGGGGCGTGAAGCGCCGGGTGGCGGAGAACGGTCCCGCTACCCCCGCCGAGTTGATGGCGCGCACGCGCCACCACAGGCGTTGCGCCGGCAGGCCGCCGATGGTCACTTGCGAGACGTTCACGATCTGGTTGGCCCGGAAGGGCGCGGCGATGGTCGAGGAATCGTCGATTTGAATCTCGTAGCTTGTGGCGGTGGCCACGTCGCTCCAATCGAAGGTCACCGGTTGCGCCGGCGTCGCGTCGCTGGCAGGGGACAACAGCGTTGGCGCGGCGGGCGCGGTCGACGGGTTGACCGTCAGAGCCGCTGTCCGCGTGACGCCGGCATAGACCGCCGAGATGGTCGCCGTGGTGGAGGCGGTGACCGACGTGGTCGTGACCGTAAAGGTCGCGCTGGTGGCGCCGGCCGCGACGGTGATGCTGGCGGGCACCGAGGCCGCGGACGAATTGTCGGAAAGCGACACCGCCGCCCCGCCGCTCGGCGCGGCGGCGCTCATGGTCACGGTGCCGGTCGAGGAATTGCCGCCCACCACGCTGGTCGGACTCAAGGCGACCGTGGAGAGCGTCGCCGCCCCCGGAGGCGTGACCGTCAATACCGCCGTCTGCGTGTTCTGCGTGATGGGGCCGGGGACCGCGGTGATAAGCACCGCGGTCGAGGCCGCGACCGAAGTGGTCGTGATGGTGAAGCTGGCGCTGGCGCCGCCAGCCGGGATGGTGACGCTGGTGGGTACAGTTGCCGTGGCCGAGTTGGTGGAAAGGTTCACCACCACCGACTCCGGTCTTGTGGCGCTCAAGGTCACGGTTCCGGTCGAGGAGGCGCCGCCGGCCACGCTGGCCGGGCTGAGCGTCAGCGCGTTGAGCAGCGACGAAGCCGGCGAATTCACCACGATCGACGCGAAAAGGGTCACTTGGCCGAGGGTGGCGGTGAGCGAGACGGTGGTCGCGGCGACGTTGAATGTGGTCACCGTGAAGCTGGCGCTGGTCTGACCCGCCAACACTGTGACGCTCGCGGGCACGCTGGCCGAGCCGGGAAGTTGGCTCGACAGACTGACGACGGTGCCGCCCGCCGGGGCGGCTGCCGACAGCCTGACGGCGCCGGTCGTAGAAGTGCCGCCGGTGACGCTGGCTGGGCTGACGCTGAACGAATTCAGGAACATGACGGCCCTGACGGTCAACGCCGCTGTGCGCGTGACGCCGGCATAGGCCGCCGAGATCGTCGCCGTGGTCGTTGCCGTCACCGTGCCGGTGGTGACCGTGAAGATGGCGCTGGTCGCTCCCTGAAGCACGGTGACGCTGACAGGTACGGTTGCCGCGGTCGAGTTGTTGGAAAGCGACACCACTGCCCCGCCGGCTGGCGCGGCGGCGCTCAAGGTCACGGTTCCGGTCGCGGCGCCGCCGCCGTCCACGCTGGTCGGATTGAGCGACACGGCTGACAGCGTCGCGGTTGCGCCCGGGGGATGCACCATCAGCGTGGCGCTTCGCGTCGTGCCCAGAATCCCCGAAATCGTCGCCGTGACCGATGCCGCGACCGCGCGGGTGGCGACCGCGAAGGTGGCGCTGGTGGCGCCCGCCGCCACGGTGACGTTGGCGGGAACGGTGACCACGGCGGTGTTGCTGTTGAGCGTCACCAGCGACCCGCCGGCCGGGGCCGCGGCGCTCAAGGTGACGGTTCCGGTCGCCGAGGCGGGACCCACGAGGCCGGTCGGATTGAGCGACAGCGCGGTAAGAGTCGGGCCTGCGGGCACCGGCGTCAGGGTCAAAATCGCCTCTCGGCTGGGCTCGCCGGGCACGCCCAAGGACGAAAAGATGGTTGCTTCGACCGTCCCGGTGACCGCCCTGGTCGTGATCGCGAAGCTGGCGCTGGTGGCGCCGGCCGGCACGGTGACGTTGGCGGGCACGGTGACGACCGCCGGCAGGAAGCTGATGAGCGTAATCAGCCGCGCCTGGCCTTGCGGGGCGCTCAAGGTCACGGTTCCGGTCGATGGATTGCCGCCCACCACGGTGGCCGGATTGAGCGTCAGCGCGGAAAGCAGCGGCTGCGGCCCCGGCCCCGGCGGTACGGTCACGGTCAACGTCGCCGCCCGGAAGGTGACGTTATAACCCGCGTTGATCGTTACCGTGGTTGTCGCCGGCACATCCGACCTGGTCGTTATGGTGAAGCTGGCGCTGGTTGCGCCGGCCGGCACGGTGATGGCGCCGGTGGCGGCGGCGTCGGGCACGCTTGCAAAGGCAGAGTCGGTGGAAATCCCGATCAACGCGCCGCCGCTCGGCGCCGGGCCGGTCAAGGTCACGGTTCCAGTCGAGGAAGTGCCGCCGACCACGGTGGTGGGGTTGACCGACAGCGTGGAGAGGGCCGGGCCGGCGCCCGCCGGCGTGATCAGCAAGAGCGCGTTCTTCCCGGTGTTGCCGGCCACGGCCGGCAAGTCCGCGAAGATGCCCAGGTTGAACTGCCCGGTGACCGCCGAGGTGGCGATGGCGAAGCTGGCGCTGGTGGCGCCGGCCGGCACGGTGACATTGTGACACCGGGACGATGGCGGGGGCGAGCAAGCTGGATTACTGGCGGGCAGGGTTGCCGGGGCTGAATCGATGATCGAGACGCGAACGACAGTCGCGCCGGATTGCGCGGCGCTCAAGGTCACGGTTCCGATGGCGGGGTTGCCGCCCACCACGCTGGTGGGGTTGACCGACACCCCGGCCAGCAACGGCGCTGGGGGCGGGACCAGCACCCCCAGGATGGCGCTGAAGGTGTAGCGGCCGTCCGTGGCGGTGAGAGTGACGTCGGTATTCGCCGCCGGCGGCTGCGTCGCGAGGGACACGTCAAATCCGAGAATGTTGCTCGCGGGCGGCGTGACGCTCGCCGGCGCCGGCACGATCGTGGGGTGGCTGCTGGTAAACGCGATGGTCGGCCCGATGCCGTGAGGGACGCCGCTTAGATGAAGCTGCCCAATCGAGCTTTGCCCGCCGGTGACAGGATTGGCGCCGACAATCTTGAATTGAACGGGCGTCGGTATCGGCAGCGCCGGCGGGGGGTCCGGCGGCACCATGGCGACCCACGCATGTCCGCCCCGCCCGTTCGTGATCAGGAAGGGAGGGATATCGGCGTCGTACCAGAAGCCGTTAACGTCGACGAATTCGATCGCCGGCACATAGGAGGTGGCCACGTCGAAGGGCATGCTGGTAGCCCCCACTCCCACCGGGAAGTGCAAGCCGCCGACATCGTCGGGGGAGAAACCGCGGGCATTGGCCTCTAAGCTTAGGGCGCCCGGCACACCGGTGGTGGGAATCGCTACCGGGGCCTCGGTGACCACGGTGGCGGGCACGTGGTCGCCGCTGATAAAGTAATTGCGGCTAACCGCGACCGCGTTCGGTCCGGTGGCGGCGCAGAAGTCATTGAACGCGCCACCGCCCGGCGGCACCCTCCGGCAGCCGATGCTGCATTCCTGCTGGAAGGTGCAACTGCCGAACCCCGCGGTGTTGGTCGGGGCCGGAGAACAATTGTAGAGAATCTCCTTGTTCCCCCCGATGGGCGCGATGCCGCCGCACATCGACCCCGACCACTGGGTGTTAGCGCCCGCCGTGGAGCCGCTGCTGAAGTCCGCGGGCGGCGGCTGCGCCGTCACCGTCAGCGTCGCGGTCACCGTCGCGGCGTGGGTGGCGGAAATGGCGACGTTGAAGGGCAACCCGCTGTATTTGCGGTAGCTCACGTTGGTGGCGACGGTAAACGTGCCCTGGATGGCGCCAGCAGGAATGGCGATGCTGGGCACCGTGGCCGCCAGCTCGACGTTCGAGCTGGCAAGCATCACGACCACGCCGCCGGCCGGCGCCGGCGCGTTTAGCGTCACCGTGCCGAACGAGGTGATGCCGGTGCCGCCGGTGACGACCGCCGGATTGAGGGTCAGCGAAGCGACGCCCTCATAGACCGTCGCATTGGACGCAGGCGCGGCGTATGGCGCTGCCGCGCTGGGTGCCGCTGCTTCCACCAACCAGGGCGCGCGAAAGCCGCCGCGGCCGTCGTTGAGGATGACGGCGACTTCGTCGCTGCGTTCGTCGGCGGCCGCGAGATCGGTCAGGCCATCGCCGTCCAGGTCGGCGGCGAGCAGGCCGGCGGCGTTGATGCCGGCGGCGATGTCGCGCCGGGGGCCAAATCCGCCAAGGCCATCGCCAACGAACAGCGCGATGCTGTCGCGGCCGGTGGCGGCGGCCAAGTCGGCCACGCCGTCGCCGTTGAAATCGCCGATCGCCAGGCCGGTGACGCCGCCACCAACGGTAAGACGCGCGCTGGCGCGCAGGCTGCCGTCTTTGCCGCCATGATAGATCGCCAACCGATTGCCGTCGCTGACGGCAAGGTCGGCCACGCCATCGCGGTTGAAATCGGCCACCAGGGCGACGGCGCCGGAACCGCCGCCGGCGGCCAAGCGCACCGAGTACACCAGGGCCGGCGAACGGTTGACGATCTCGTCGTCAAGGCCGTCGCCATCCACATCGGCGTGCGCCAACATCCTGGGCCGCCCGTCGCGGCTGATCCCGGTGTCGGAAAAACGCCCCTGGCCATCGCCGGTCAGAATGGCGATGTACTCGTCCGCGCCATCGCCGACCGCCAAATCCACGATGCCGTCGCCATCGAAATCGCCGGTGGCGAGCAGGCGCTCGTTGGCCGCGCCGACGGACAGGATCGCCGGAATTCCCAGCGCCTTGCCGGCGTCGTAAAGCTGTTGGGGCGAAACCGTCCCGCCGGCGAAGGCGGTTGCCATCGGCGCCGCCGCCAACAGCGCCGCCAACAGCCAGACTTTGGCGCGCGATAGCGACCTGAAATGCCAATGGCCGTTCATGCGTCCGCCTCCCCCGTGCGCGACGACGGAGGCGCATTACACCGTTAACCCCATTGGCCAATGGCGTAGCGTCGGTTTCGTCGGCGCGCATTAAAGATAACGCGGGAGCGCAGGATTTATTCCGCCGCTTCGTGAGTAGGGACCACAGTCCTAATTCGTTCGGACCTTCGTCGCCGTGGGAGTCGGTCGCCGGCGGTCAGCCCTTGGGCTGGAAGTCCGCGGCGCGGCGCTCGGCCTCGGCGACGTCGTCCCCGTCCATGCGCGCGCGGAGCATCGCCAGCACTTCGGAACCCTGACGCTGGCCTTGGCTGTCGGCGAGGAGCAGCCACTTCAAGGCCTCGACGTCGTCCTGGGCGATGCCCTCGCCCCGGGCCAGGCGGGTGCCAATATGGTTTTGCGCCGGCGCGTAGCCCTGTTCGGCGGAGCGCAGGAACCAGGTCGCCGCCGCATTCGGGTCGCGGATGGTTCCATTGCCGTCGCGGTACATCTTCGCCAGATTGTATTGCGCCTTGTCCATGCCGAGTTCGCTGGCCTTGTGGATGAGC
>CAZIVY010000260.1:0-1800 GCA_964542505.1 uncultured Rhodospirillaceae bacterium | reverse complement strand
ATGCGCACGTCGAAGGCCTCGCCGCCGGTGGTCTGCATCTGGTAGGTGCCGACCATGATCCCCGACGGCGTGGCCAGCGGCGTGCCGCTGGTGTATTCGAACTTCTGCCCCGGCTGCAGTACCGGCTGTTCGCCCACCACGCCCGGTCCCCGCACTTCTTGCACCCGCCCCTGGGCGTCGGTGATCTGCCAATAGCGGGTGCGCAACTGCACCGTTTCGCGGCCCTTGTTTTCGATCAGCACCCGGTACGCCCAGACGTAATAGTTGTCGGTGGGCGAGGACTGATCCTCCAGATATTTGGGCTGGACGGTGATGGCGATATCGCGCGTGGTTTGCTGGTACATGGATAAACTCGTTGCGCCGGATTCGGGTTCGGACGGATCATGGATATTATGACGCCCCCGGCGATTGTCCAGCCGGCGTGTCGAGGGGACGCAAATATGGCGGCGAGAGGCGCGGCGCCCGAGATCGAAACGCTGGCGCGCGAACTGCGTGCGGGCGACCGGCGGGCGCTGGCGCGCGCCATTACCTTGGCCGAATCGGTCCGCCCCGACGACCGCGCGCGGGCCGAGGACTTGCTCCGGCTTCTGCTGCCCTCGACCGGCAAATCCATCCGCCTCGGCATCACCGGCAGCCCGGGCGTGGGCAAGTCCACCTTCATCGAGGTATTCGGCACTTTCCTCACCGCTTTGGGCCACAAGGTGGCGGTGCTGGCGGTGGATCCCTCCTCGAGCGTCAGCGGCGGCTCCATCCTCGGCGACAAGACCCGCATGGTGGACCTGGCGCGCGATCCCCTCGCCTTCATCCGCCCTTCGCCCGCCAGCGGCACGCTCGGCGGCGTGGCGCGGCGCACGCGCGAAGCCCTGCTGCTCGCCGAGGCGGCGGGCTTCGGCGTGGTGATGGTGGAAACCGTCGGCGTCGGCCAGTCGGAAACGGCGGTCGCCGAGATGGTGGACATGTTCGTGCTGCTGCTCGCGCCGGGCGCCGGCGACGACCTGCAGGGCATCAAGCGCGGCATCATGGAACTCGCCGATCTCATCGTGGTCACCAAGGCGGACGGCGACCTCCAGCGCGCAGCCCGCCTCGCCAAGGCCGATTACCGCTCCGCCTTGCAGCTCATGCGCCCGCGCTCCCCCGCCTGGCGGCCGCAAGTGCTGTCGGTGTCGGCGATGGAAAAGAAGGGCCTGGCCGAATTGTGGGCGGCCATCGGCGCCTACCGCGAGGCCATGGCCGCCGCCGGTGAAACCGCCCGCCGTCGCGCCGAACAGAACCGCGCCTGGCTGTGGCGCGAGGTGAGCGAGGGGCTGTTGGAGGAACTGCGCGCCGACGCGAAGGTGGTGGCGCTGCTGCCGGAGTTGGAAGCGGCGGTGGACCGGGGCGAAATGGCCCCCGCAGCCGCCGCCCGGCGGCTGCTTGCCGCCTGTTTCGGCCCCCGCGGCTAAGGGGAGCCGGCCGCCCGAATTCGAACCCGAACTTGACCATTGGGCGGCGTTTGCGTACAACCGCGCCGCGCGCGCGAAATGGCGCCGGACTATATTTGCCATTCGGATTTTGAGGTTTTGTCATGGCCCGTCGATGCGCGGTGACCGGCAAGGGCGTCCAGGTCGGTAACAATGTCAGCCACGCCAACAACAAGAGCAAGCGCACGTTCCGCCCCAATCTGCGCACCATCGTGATGGAGAGCGACGCGCTCCGGCGCGGCATCCGTCTGAAGCTGTCGGCGCACGGGCTCCGTTCGGTGGAGCATGTGGGCGGCATCGACAACTGGCTGCTGAAAACCAACGACGAGAAATTGTCGTT
>CAZIVY010000259.1:0-3477 GCA_964542505.1 uncultured Rhodospirillaceae bacterium | reverse complement strand
CTGGCCCATGCCCAAGCTCGCGAACGGGAGCTCGCCACCGCGCGAGACACTCATGGGGCCGCCTTCCAAGCCGCGAAGCGTTCGGCGGGTTTGGACGATGCGACCTACATCTTGGCGAAGGCCGACATTCCGAATCTCGGGGCGTTGACGACTCAGATCGGCGCGCACGCCGAGGCGCAGGCGTCGGCGGTCGATCGACGTGACCGCGCCGCCCTGGCCATCAACGATCTCGTCCGCCCGAATTTGGCGGAGGCCGAAGCTGCCCTTGCTGCAGCTGATGCCGCCCTGACGATGGCCGAGCAAACGCTGACCTCGACATCGCTCAAGCTCAAACAGTTTGAAGCGACCCTTCTGACAATCCAACGACTGGACGCTGAACTTGCCGAGGCAACGGAACGCTTCCGGGTGTTAGGCGAGCTGGCGCAACTGACCGACGGCCGCAACGCGCATCGGCTCCGGCTCCACGACTTCGCCATTGCGGCGACCTTTGACCTGGTTCTTGAGGCCGCGAATCTCCGCTTTGCGCGCATGTCACGGGGACGTTTTGCTCTCCTGCGCAAGTTTGAAGGCGGCGATGGTCGTGCGCGCGCGGGTTTGGATATCGAAGTCTACGACGCCCACACAGATCAGAAGCGCGACGCGCACACGCTGTCCGGGGGTGAGGGTTTCCTTGCCTCGCTGTCGCTCGCGCTTGGCCTCTCGGACGTGGTCCAGGCAGAAGCGGGCGGCGTGAAGCTAGACGCCATCTTCATCGACGAAGGCTTCGGGCACTTGGATGATGAGACGCTCGATGTCGCCTTAGATACGCTGCGTGATCTCGTCGGCCAAGATCGCGCGGTCGGGGTCATCAGTCACGTGGACAGCGTTAAACAGCAAATTCCTGCGGGGTTTGATGTCGTTCGGACGCTACGCGGTAGTACAATTGAACCGCGGCGTACCGCATGAGGAACCTTGAGATGACGACATCAGATGCAGTCCTGGCTTTCGTAAGGGTCGGCCGCCGACTTCGGCGAGCGGGCGTTGCCTTTCTTGGCCGGCGTTTCAGAGGGGCGTCTGGAGGTCACAGTTGGACGCGATTTGACATTCAACGGCGCTAAGGGCGATCTGAGCGCACATCTATGCCGCCGCCTTTAGGCGCTTCTTGCTCAGCAGGGCTCGGACAAAAGCGTTCCACTTCTTCATCGCGGCCCGCTTCTCGGGCATGTAATTCCAGCGATCATAGCTCTTCGAGCTGACGTCCTGGAGCGTGTGGTTCTGCAGCCGGTCGCGAATCTCCTTCGATAGGCCGGCCTTTCCAGCCAGGGTTTTCCAGGTCCGACGCAAGTCCCGGTTGGTGACGACCGGGATCACCTCGCGGTCGCGCTGGCGCCACATGAACGAATAGAGTGTTCCGTGGCTGACCGGCTTGGTCGGGTCGGTCGCGGAGGGGAAAAACCAGCCATGCGCATTGGGTTTGATGGACTCGATCAGCTCTGCTGCGACTTCTGGGACGGGAATGGCGTGTGGTTTGCCATTCTTGGTCTTTGACCAGTCGATGATCCGTTCCTTGGCATCCCACTGATCGACATGCAGGCGGGCGATTTCCTCGACGCGTTGACCGGTAAGCATGAGGATGCGCACGGCGCGCGTATAGGGCGGGTGAACGGGCGTGTCGGGGTATTCGAGCCAGTGGTAGAGGCGAAGGAATTCTTCTTCGTCGAGCCAGCGCGTGCCGACTGTCTTGGGTTCGGTGGGGATGCCCGCCGCGGGATTATAGACGAGGCGGAAACGCCGGAGCGACGCGCTGCGGTAATCGTGCTCTGATTTCATGCCCCAGCTATAGGCAGACCTGATGTAGCTTCGGACATGATCTGCCATGGAGCGCTTGCCGCGATCGTAGATCGGCCGGATTAAATCGGTGATTTCGTCCGGCTCGATGTCTCTGGCTGGCCGATTGCGGCCAAGCGTGTCCGCAATCTTGTTGAAGCCTTTCTCAGCCTCCTTCCAAGAAGATTTTCCAGATTCCTTTAGATGGGCAACGTAGGCCTCGAAGAGATCGGCAACCGTGCCGGGGCGCGTATCGCCAGCGATCTTGATGCTGCGTCCCTTCTGGATGTTGCTCGCAAAATCCCGATTGAAGACCTCGCGCGCCTTGCTAAGCGGCAGCGACGGATATGATCCCAGCTTCTTTTTGATGCGCTTTTGATCCCGCCACTGCTGCGCCATCCAATCAGCCGTAACACGGGTCGGCATGGGCTTCATGACCAGTACAAGGCGGCCGGTGCCGTGCCCCTCGCCATCGACGAGGCTCAGTTGCTTTCCGGTCTGCTCCACCTGCTTCAGAGCGCGACGTATTTCTCCATCGGTAAGGCTCGGCACTGCGCTCTCCCATCAGCTTCTAAGTGGGGTCGCCAGACGGGTAGCAGGGGTCGGCGACTGGGGTCAGAAGGGATCCTGATCCCCCTATAAACAGACCCCAATATGCCACAGTATCCGGCAGCGCGACAAGCCTAAAAATGCTAATGATTCAATGGGTAGAAGCGTGATTGAGCGTGATCCAAATAGGCTGAGTGGGATGGTTGTGCACCATGATGATGGCGCTAGCCTGCTTCTCCAGCGCCCGTTTGACGACTTCGCGCGGGTAAACGGGCGCGTGGTCGACGGTGCCACGCTGCATTGCCTCGTCGCCGATCACGCGGTTGCGGCGATCGAGAAAGAGCACGCGGAATTCCTCGATCGGCTGGTGGGACATGGAGGCGCGGCAATAGTCCAGCAGTTCCTGCCAGGACGAAACCGCCTGCCGCTCCATGACCCGCGCCCGCAGCAGCCTGAGCCCCGCTTCGCGCGTCACCTTCAACGCCGCGACAACCGCCTCGCCGCAGCCCTCGATCTCCTTCAGGCGTTCGGGCTCGGCGCTGAGCACGCCGGCAATGTCGCCGAATTCGCGCAGCAGTTTCTTGGCCAGGGGCTTGGTGTCGCCCTGGCGGAACACCCCGAACAGGATCAGTTCCAGGATCTCGTAGTCCGGCATGCCGGCGCCGGCGGAATCGACCAGACGCCGGCGCAAGCGGGCGCGGTGGCCCGCATGGTCCGGTTGCTCCTTGGCGGTCGAAGCTTCGTTCTTGCTCGTCATCGGGCGCGGCCCACGGTTTTGCCTATTCTATCCGCTTGCGGGACGCGGGAGAGATTTATTCCGGACGACGATTTGATCCCGCGCGCCGACGCATTACATTTCGCCCCAGCAAGGAGAGGCCCATGCGGCGGACGGCTTTGTGGACGGTGTTGGCGGTGTCGGTCCTCACCGGCACCGCGGGCGCGGAAGAGTGGCCCACGCCCGCGCCCGCCGCCGCCATCGCCGACCGGCTGGTGGTGCTGAAAAGCCAGCGGCGGCTCGATCTCCACTCCCAGGGGCGGGTACTGAAATCCTATCGCGTGGCGCTCGGCTTCGATCCCGTGGGGCCCAAGATCAGCCAAGGCGACGGGCGCACGCCCGAAGGC
>CAZIVY010000258.1:0-11181 GCA_964542505.1 uncultured Rhodospirillaceae bacterium | reverse complement strand
CGTCGAGCAGCGCCTCCTTCGGCGACTTGCCGTCGGCCGCCTTGACCAGCTTGTCGACCAGGCCGACCCGCAGCGCCTCGACCGCGTCGATCGGGTCACCGACCATGCACAGCTCGCGCGCCTTGGCGGTGCCGAGCCGGCGGGCCAGCCGCTGGGTGCCGCCGAACCCGGGGATGACGCCGAGCTTGACCTCGGGCTGGCCGAACTTGGCCTTCGGGTTGTTGATGGCGATGCGGTAGTGGCAGGCCAGTGCAATCTCGAGGCCACCGCCGAGCGCGGTGCCGTTCAATGCGCACACCACCGGCCGGCCGCACTTCTCCATGCCGCGCAGCAGCGCGTGCATCTGCGTGACCATGTCCACGACGACTTGCGGATCGGTGATCGCGTAGATCATCTCGAGGTCCGCGCCGGCGATGAAGGCGTCCTTGCCCGAGGTGACGATCAGGCCCTTCGCGGTCGGGTCGGCGATGAACTTCTGTACTTCGATGGCGAACGGCTGCATGAGGTGCTCGTTGAGCACGTTCATGGAGCGTCCCGGCAGGTCGAGCGTCAGCGTGACGATGTGGTCGCTGTCGCGGGAAGCGGTGACGGCGCCCATCAGTGGACCCTCTCGATGATCGTGGCGATCCCCATGCCGCCGCCGACGCACAGCGAGATCAGCGCGGTGTTCTTGTCCTGGCGTTCCAGTTCGTCGATCGCGGTTCCCAGGATGATCGAGCCGGTGGCGCCGAGCGGATGGCCCATGGCGATGGCGCCGCCATTGACGTTGATCTTGCCGTGCGGCACCTGGAGCGCCTCCATGTAGCGCAGCACCACCGCGGCGAAGGCCTCGTTCAGTTCATAGAGGTCGATATCGGCGGGTTTCATGCCTGCCTTGCGCAACGCCTTTTCGCTGGCGAAGGACGGCCCGGTGAGCATGATGGTCGGCTCGCTGCCCACCGAGGCGAAAGCGCGAATCCTGGCCCTGGGCTTGCACCCCATGATGCGGCCCATGTCGGCGTTGCCGATCAAGACCGCCGCCGCGCCATCGACGATGCCGGACGAATTGCCGGCGTGGTGCACATGGTCGATGCGCTCCACCTCCGGGTAGCGCTGGATGGCGACGGCGTCGAAGCCGAAATTCTTCCCCTGCGCCTTGAAGGACGGCTCCAGCGCCGCCAGCGACTGCATGCTGGCCTCGGGGCGCATGTGCTCGTCGCGCTCCAGCAGCGTCAGGCCGTTGATGTCCGTCACCGCCACGACGGAGCGCGCGAAGCGCCCTTCCCCCCAGGCGCGCGCGGCGCGTTTCTGGCTTTCCACCGCGTAGGAATCCACGTCGTCGCGGCTGTAGCCGAACTTGGTGGCGATCAGGTCGGCGCTGATGCCTTGGGGAACGAAATAGAGGTCGATGGCCACTTGCGGGTCCGCCGCCCAGGCGCCGCCGTCCGACATCATCGGCACCCGGCTCATGCTCTCCACGCCGCCGCCCACGGCCATTTCCGCCTGCCCCGACATGACCTGCGCCGCCGCCATGTTGCAGGCCTCGAGCCCCGAGGCGCAGAAGCGGTTGATCTGCACCCCGGCGACGCTCTCGGCAAATCCCGCGTGCAGCGCCGCGACGCGGGCGATGTTGGCGCCCTGCTCGCCCACCGGCGAGACGCAGCCCAGGATCACGTCGTCGAGCAGCGAGGTGTCGAGCGCGTTGCGGTCGCGGATCGCCTTCAGCGCCGTCGTCGCCAGGCCGATGGGCGTCATCTCGTAGAGCGCGCCGCCCGCCTTGCCCCGCCCGCGCGGTGTCCGCACCGCGTCGTAGATATAGGCCTCCGCCACCATTAAACCTCCTCCCCGTCCCACCAGCCCGTTCGGCCTTCGAGACGCCAGCTTCGCTGGCCCTCAGGCCGAACGGATAACTACCGTACCAAGTAAACCGCTCGTTCTGAGGAGGCGCGCAGCGCCGTCTCGAAGAACGAGCGGCGCGTTTTTCGCATCCGACTCACAACCCCCGGCCGATGATCTCCTTCATGATCTCGTTGGTGCCGCCGTAGATGCGCGCCACCCGCGCGTCGGCCCAGGCGCGGGCGATGGGGTATTCCCACATATAGCCGTAGCCGCCGTGCAGTTGCAGGCACTCGTCCACCACCCGGTTCTGCAGGTCGGTGCACCAGTATTTCGCCATGGCGCCGGTTTCGGCGTCGAGCTTTTCCGCCAGCGTCAGTTCCAGGCAACGGTCGATGAAGACGCGGGCGATCTGCGTTTCGGTCTTCAACTCCGCCAGCTTGAAGCGCGTGTTCTGGAAGTCGGCGATTGTCTTGCCGAAGGCCTTGCGCTCCTTGGTGTAGGCGATGGTCTGCGCCACCGCCGATTCCGCCGCCGCCACCGCCTTGATGGCGATTTGCAGGCGCTCCCACGCCAGTTCGCGCATCAACAGCGCGAAGCCCTGGCCCTCGGCCCCCAGCATGTTTTCGGGCGGCACGCGCACGCCGGAGAAAAACAATTCCGACGTGTCCTGCGCCTTCATGCCGATCTTTTTCAAGTTGCGCCCGCGGCCGAAGCCCTCGCGCCCGGCTTCCACCAGGAACAGCGTCACCCCCTTGGCGCCAAGCTTGGGATCGGTCTTGGCGGCGACGACGATCAGGTCGGCGTTCTGGCCGTTGGTGATGAAAGTCTTCTGGCCGTTGATGACGTACTGGTTGCCCGAACGCATGGCCGTGGTCTTGATGCCTTGCAGGTCGGAACCGGCGGCGGGTTCGGTCATGGCGATGGCGCCGATGGCCTCGCCGGCGGCCATTTTCGGCAACCAGGCGCGCTTCTGCTCCTCGCTGCCGTAGTTGAGGATATAGGGGGCGACGATGTCGGAATGGAGCGCGAAGCCAAGCCCCGTAAGGCCCATGGCCGCCTGTTCCTCCATAAGCACGGCGGAATAGAGACGGTCCGCCCCGGCGCCGCCATAAGTTTCCGGCATGGTGACGCAAAGAAATCCGCCGGCGCCGGCCTTGGCCCAAGCCTCGCGCGGCACGCGGCCGTCCTCTTCCCACTTTTCGTGATGGGGCGCGATCTCGCGTTCCAGAAAACGCCGGTAGCTGGCGCGGAAAAGGCCGTGTTCTTCGCCGAAGATCGTGCGCGGGATCATCGGCCGAGCATGGCGCTAAAAAGCGGCGGCGTCGAGTTGCATCATGGTGCGCGATCCGGCCTGGATGCGGGCCAGCAGCGACGCCGTATCGGGCAGCGCGCGCTCGATGAAATAACGCCCGGTGACGAGCTTGGTTTCCAGGAAGCCGCGCTCGCCGTCGGCGCCATTGGCCAGTTTCTCGTGCGCCGCCTTGGCCATGCGCGCCCACATATAGCCCATCGCCACCAGCGCGAAGAGCTTCAGGTAATCGGCGGAAGCGGCGCCGGCCTCGTCGGCGTTCTTCAGTCCCTGTTCGGCGACAAAGGCGCTCGCCGTCTGGAAGCGCGCGAAAGCCTTGGCCAGCGGCTGGACGAAATCCTTGCCGATCTTGGCGTCCGCCATGTTATCGCGCACGAACTGGTCCAGCGGGTGCACGAAGCGGCGCAGAAGGCGCCCATAGCCCGTGGGCAGCTTGCGCCCCACCAGGTCCAGCGCCTGAATGCCGTTGGCGCCTTCGTAGAGCATGGCGATGCGCGCGTCGCGCACGAACTGTTCCATGCCGTGCTCGCGGATATAGCCGTGGCCGCCGTAGATCTGCTGCGCCCAGGAGGCGGTGTCGTAGCCCCGTTCGGTGAAATAGGACTTCATCATCGGCGTCAGCAGCGCCAGCAACTCGTCCGCCGCCTGGCGCTCGCCCGCGTCCGGGTGCTTGGCCGCGAAATCGATCAACAGCCCCGCCCACAGCGCCAGCGCCCGCGCCCCTTCGAGGAAGCTGCGCATGTCGAGCAGCATGCGCCGCACGTCGGGATGGACGATGATCGGGTCGGCCGGCTTGTCCGCCGCCTTGACGCCGGTGATCGAGCGCCCTTGCAGCCGCTCGCGCGCGTAGGTCACCGCGTTCTGGTAGGCGACCTCGCCGATGCCGATGCCTTGAATGGCGACGCCGAGGCGGGCGGCGTTCATCATCGTGAACATGGCGCGCATGCCCTTATGGGCCTCGCCGAGCAGATAGCCCGCGGCGTTGTCGTAATTGAGCACGCAGGTGGAATTGCCGTGAATGCCCATCTTGTGCTCGATCGAGCCGCAGGTGACGCCGTTGCGGGCGCCCAGCGAGCCATCGGCCTTGACCATGAACTTGGGCACGATGAACAGGCTGACGCCCTTGATGCCTTCCGGCCCGCCGGGAATTTTCGCCAGCACCAGGTGGATGATGTTCGGCGTCAGGTCGTGCTCGCCGGCGGAGATAAAGATCTTGGTGCCGGTGACGCGGTAGCTGCCGTCGGCCTGCGGTTCCGCCTTGGTGCGCATGAGGCCGAGATCGGTGCCGCAATGGGGCTCGGTCAGGTTCATCGTCCCCGCCCATTCGCCGGTGACCATCTTGGGCAGGTAGATGCGCTTCAGCTCGTCGCTGCCATGCGCGTGGATCGCTTCATAGGCGCCGTGCGACAAGCCCGGATACATGCCGAATGCCATGTTGGCCGAGGTCATCAACTCGCTGATGACGAAGCCCAGCACGTGGGGCAAGCCCTGGCCGCCATAATCGGTATCGGCGGTGAGCCCGGTCCAGCCGCCGGCGCGGAACTGGTCATAGGCTTCCTTGAAGCCCTTGGGCGTCGTCACCTTGCCGTCGGCCAGTTTGCAGCCCTGAAGGTCGCCCACCTGGTTCAGCGGCTGGATCACCTCTTCCATGATCTTCGCCGCTTCCCCCAATATGGCGTCCACCAGGTCGGGGCTGGCGTCGGCGAAGCCGGGCAAATTGGCGTAGTTGTTCATGTGCAGGACGTCGTTGAGCACGAAGCGGACGTCCTGAACCGGGGCGCGGTAAGTGGGCATGGTAAGGCTCCTTCCTCAGATGTGCGCCGGTGGCGCGGGCGAGCGCACCACCAAGGCACCAAGGCACCAAGAAGCCGCCAGTCCAAATTCCGATCGCTTGGAATCGGCCCGTCCGGCCTTCGAGACGCCACCCTTCGACAGTCTCAGGGTGGCCCTCAGGCCGAACGGGCCTTGAAGAAGCCGTTCGTAGTGAGGGCTCGCCCTGAGCCGAGCGAAGGGCGAGCGTCTCGAACTATGAACGGCGCCGGCCGCTTGGTGTCTTGGTGTCTTGGTGGTCGAACCACCCGGAGAGGCGTACTCCGCCATCGATCAGTTCCTCAGCGGCTTGCCGGTGTCAAGCATGTGCTCGATGCGGTCGAGCGTCGGGTTGGTCCTGATCAGGGCCAGCAGCCCTTCCCGCTCCAGCGCCAGCAATTCCTTCTCGGTCACCGGTTCGGTGATGTCCTTGTCGCCGCCGGTGACCACGCGCGCCACGAAGGCCGACACCGTGCGGTCGTGCGCGGTCGCCTTGCCTTGCAGGTAGAAACCGTCCACCGCCATGGCCAGCGCGGCGCGGCCGCTGGCGCCGGGCAGGTTGATCTCCACCGGTTGCGGCGGCTTGTAGTTCTTCGCCAGCTCCAGCGCCTTGGCCTTGGCGTCCGCCAGCAGGCGCCGGCGGTTCATGGTCACGCCGTCGCCCTCGCGCAGGATAAGCAGGTCGCGCGCCTCGGCGGCCGAGGTGGCGACCTTGGCGGTGGAGATGGCCTCGAAGACTTGCGCCACCGGCGGCATGGGACCGCCGGGGCGCTTTTTCTGGGTCACGGCGCGGGTGATCAATTCCTTGCACCCGCCCCAGCCGGGAATGAGGCCGACGCCCACCTCCACCAACCCCATATAGGATTCGGCGTGCGCCTGAATGGCGCTGGCGTGCAGGCAAATCTCGCAGCCGCCGCCGAGCGCCATGCCCGCCGGCGCCGCCACCACCGGGAAGGGCGCGTATTTCAGCCCCATATAGGCGTTCTGGCCCTCGCTCACGCCGTTTTCGATCACCGGCCATAAGGCGAGATTGGCTTGGAATAGCGCCAGGCCGATATTGGCGCCGACGCTGAAATTGTCGGCGTCGTTGCCGATGATCAGCGCCTTGAAGCCTTTTTTGTCGATCTTGGCGGCTTCCTTGGCCATGGCGACGATATCGGCGTCGATGGAGTTCATCTTGGAGTGGAATTCGAGGCACGCCACGCCGTCGCCCACGTCCCAAAGGCTGGCGCCCTTGTTGCTGGCGATGGGTTTCTGGCCGCGTTTCTTGTCCGCCAGCATCCAGGCGCCGGGAGGCGCCGGAATCTCGGCGTACTCGCCCTTCACCGTCATGTAGAGCGACTTGGCGCCTTCTTCCTTGTAGAGCGGCCGCCCCTTGGCGGCGACGATCAGCTTCGGCACCTGAATGCCGTCCGCCGCCAGGCGCTCGGCGAACCAGCCTGTTCCAAGCTGGTCGATCTGTTGGAAGGGACCGAATTTCCACGCATAGCCGGTGCGCATCGCCGCATCGACGGCGAGAATGTCGTCGGCGATTTCCGGCACCAGCGACGCGGCGTAGGACAACACCCGCGACAACACCGCCCAGGCGTAGACGCCGCCCTTGTCGGGATGTTCCACCAGCGCCCGCAAGCCGGCCTTCGCCGCCTTCACCGACGCCAGATCGGCTTTTTGCAACGGGCGGTAGCCGCCGCTTGAAGGGTCGAGAACTTCCTTGCCTTTGGCGCGGTAGAAACCGCCCTTGCCCTTGCGGCCGGTATAGCCCTCGGCGATGAGCTTGGTCATCGTGCGCGCCAGCGGCCCGTCCGCGTCATAGCCCTTCACGAAGGCGTCGGATTTGGGCAGCAGCTTCAGCATCGACGCGTTCACGTGCGGCGCAAGGTCGATGCCGGTCAGGTCCGCCAGGCCGAAAATGCCTGTCTTCGGCACCCCCATGGGCCGGCCCACCACCGCGTCGGCTTCCTCGATGGTCAGGCCTTGCGCGAAGGCGAGGCTCATGGCGGCGTTCATCCAGTAGATGCCGATGCGGTTGGCGATGAAGCCCGGCGTGTCCTTGCACGCCACCACTTCCTTGCCCAGCCGCACGTCGGCGAATTCGGCCAGCGCCTCGAGCGCGTCGGCCCTGGTCTTCGGCCCGCCCACCAGTTCGAAGAGCCGCATGTAGCGCGGCGGATTGAAAAAGTGGGTGACGGCGAAGTCGCGCTGGAAACTTTCGGGCAGGCCCTCGATCAGTTTGGCGAGCGGGATGGTCGAGGTGTTGGAGGTGACGATCGATCCCTTTTTGCGCGCCCCTTCGAGCTTCACGTAAAGGTCGTGCTTGATCCTCGGGTCTTCGACGATCGCTTCCAATATCCAGTCGGCGTCGGCCAGCAGGCCGAGATTGTCCTCGAGATTGCCCGCCGTCAGCAGGCGCGCGTTTTTCTCGTGCATGAACGGCGCCGGCTTCGCCTTCATCATCTTGGCGATGGCGCCTTCCGCCAGCGCGTTGCGGTTGGTGGCGCCCTTGGGAACGATGTCGAGCAGCACGCAGGGGACGCCGGCGTTCGCCACATGGGCGGCGATGCCGGACCCCATGACGCCGGCGCCGATGACGGCGACTTTGCGGAAGCTCACGGCCTACACCGCTTCCAATACGGTGGCGATGCCTTGACCGCCGCCGATGCACTGCGTCGCCAGGGCGAATTCCTTGCCCTCGCGCTTGAGCAATGACGCCGCCTTGCCGGTGATGCGGGCGCCCGTGGCCCCCAGCGGGTGACCCAGCGCCAACGCGCCGCCGTCGAGGTTGATGCGATCCTCCGGCATCTTTCCTTCGCGCATCACCGCCAGCGCCTGGGCGGCGAAGGCCTCGTTGAGCTCGATCACGTTCATGTCCTTGATTTCGAGTCCGGCGCGCTTCAGCGCCTTGGCCGTGGCCGGCACCGGGCCGATGCCCATGATTTCCGGGGCGCAGCCGGCGACGGCGATGGACCTCACCCGCGCCAGCGGCTTCATGCCGTGCGCCTTGGCGTAGTCCTCCGAGCAAACCAGCAGCGCCGAGGCGCCGTCGGTCAGCGGCGACGACGTGCCGGCGGTGACGCTGCCATCCTTGTCGAAGGCGGGATCGAGCCCGTCCAGCGTCGCCTGGCTGGTGCCCGGGCGGATGCAGCCATCGGCTTCCACCCGCAAATTGCCTTCGACGATGGCGACGATCTCGTCCTTGAACTTTCCGGCCGCCTGCGCCGCCGCCGCCTTGGCGTGGCTTTTCACCGCCATTTCCTGCTGCGCCTTGCGGTCGAGGCCGTATTTCTTCGCCAGGTTCTCGGCGGTGATGCCCATGGACATCAGCGCCTGCGGATATTCCTTCGCCAGTCGCGGATGGGGCAGCGGGTTGAAGCCGCCCATGGGAATGCGCGTCATGCTTTCGATGCCGGCGCAAATGAAGGCCTCGCCGGCGTTCATCTGGATGGCGCCCGCCGCCATGTGCACCGCCTGCATGGACGAGCCGCAGAAGCGGTTCACCGTCGTCGCCGCCGATTGCTGCGGCAGGCCGGCCAAAAAGCCGATCAGGCGCGCGACGTTCATCCCCTGCTCGCCTTCGGGGAAGGCGCAGCCGACGATCACGTCCTCGATGTCCTTCGGCTCGACCCCGGTGCGCTCCATCAAGCCCTTGATCACTTGCGCCGCCATTTCGTCCGGGCGCACCTTGGTCAACTGGCCCTTGCGGGCGAGAGTAAATGGCGACCGGGCGTAGCCGGCAATCACGACATGGCGCATCATTCTCTCCTTAACTACTGGCGGCGGAGCCCACGCTCCGCCCGCTAGTGGCGCGGATCAACCGCTTGATGATATCACTCGGCCGCGATCGCGCCGGTCTCCTTGGCGCGCCCGGCCGCCAGAAAGCTTTCGATCGACGAGGCGACGATTTTGAGTTCGCGGATCGTCTCGTGGATATCGTGGCGCTGGCCTTCCAGCCCCTTGAGCCGCTCGCGCACGCGGCGGAGCGTCAGTTCCATTTGCGCCACCTGACCGTCGCCGGCCTCGTAGAGGTCCAGCATCTCCTTGATCTCGGCCAGCCGGAAGCCGAGCCGGCGGCCGCGGAGCACGAGCGCCAGGCGCCCGCGCTCGCGCCGCGAATAGACGCGCCTCTGCCCCGCGCGCTGGGGGGAGAGCAACCCCTTGTCCTCGTAGAAACGGATGGCGCGCGCCGTCACCTTGAATTCGCGCGCCAACGCGGCAATGCTGAAGCTATCGGGCACGGTGTTGGGCAACGGCGTGGCTTCCTCGATCTTTGCGGCGCCTAAACCGGAAGGCCGGCCGGACGGAAAGAAGAAATGAGGATAGCGAAATTAGTTTACGTTTACGTCAACGTCAAATAGCCGATGCGCATGGTATCCATGCTCTCCGTGCATTGCGCCCGCGCGCCTTGACGCCCGGCCCGCGATGACCACGGATCCCGCAACCTATTCTGAATTCTGGCTTTTTTACCTCCGCCAGCATTCGCGGGCGGCGACCAGGGCGTGGCACTATCTGGGGACGACCACGGCGCTTCTGGCGCTGGCCATGCTGCTGGCCTCGGGATCGCTTTGGTGGGCGGCGGTGGTCCTTGTTGGGGGATATGGGCCGGCGTGGATCGGGCATTTTTTCGTCGAACACAACCGGCCGGCGACTTTCCGCTATCCACTCTGGTCGCTGATCTCGGACTTCCGCCTGTACTTCTATTGGCTTGCCGGCCGCCTGGGCGGCGAACTGGAACGGGCGGGGGTCGAGCCATGATCCGGCGGCGGCGGCCAAAGCTCGCTGGACTCTAAAACCTCGTTCTGCTCATATGCTCATATACAAGTGGGAGTAAGAACTTAGTGGCTTGGCTCGAACCACGCCAGCCGAACGGGCAAGCAGGAGGCACGCATCCATGATGTCGCCAGCAGACAAGCTTTTGCTGCAACGGAACGCCAAACGAGCGAGCCGCCTGCTTAAAGCGCTAAGCAACGAGCATCGCTTGATGGTGCTTTGCCAGCTCGCCGACGGCGAAAGGTCGGTGAGCGAGATCGAGCGGCTGGTGGGCCTGAGCCAGTCGGCGCTGTCGCAGCACCTGGCGCGGCTCCGCCGCGACGAGTTGGTACGCACGCGCCGCCAGGCGCAGGCGATCTATTATTCCTTGAACGGCGACGATGCGACCCGTGTCATTGCCGTCCTGCACGACATGTACTGCCGAAACGCCGAAGCACGCCCCGCCGTCGCCGAGTTGGCGACCGGCGCGTGACCCGGGCTTGGCGCCGGGATCGCGGCCCTAGTGTTGTGGCTCTGACATTTGGCCCCCCCTCCATCCACCTGTCATCGCCGGGCTTGACCCGGCGATCCACGGATCGTGGATGCTCGGATCAAGTCCGGGCATGACGACGGGAAACGTAATGTCAGAGTTAGCACACTAGATAGGCGAACTGCCGGCGGAAGCCAAGAGTCGGAGCCGATCGAAGTCTTCCGGGCTGATCCCGCATTGGCGCAAAATGCTGCGCATTGTGCCAACCGCGACCTCGCGATGCCTGGGCACAATGGTCGTGCGCAAGCCGGCGGCCAAGCGCTTGGCAAACTTGACGTGACTGCCCGTCGTTCCAACCTCAACCCAACCCGCCGCTTTCAAGCGCCGCCGAATTTCGCGAAACGGCAGGTTTCCAAGCGGCACGCAATGTCACCTTGACTGGCCGCACCTTGGGAACGAGCGTGGCGACGGGCGGTGTAAAGTGAAGGCCGAGCGCGTCAGCCAGGTTCTTCAGTGCCGCCGATTCGCTCGTCCCCTGGCTGGCGACGTCGACTTCCAGGCATTGGGCGATGTGCCACTTGCCTTCGCGCCACACGCTGGCGGAGAAATTCCTTACCTTGCGCACGGATCTATTGTCCCCTTTGTTGTTGTTCGCTCGACCGTTGCTAGCCCAGTTGGATTCTATCCGCTATGTAGGCGAATCGCTGGCGGAAGCCAAGCCGGGCGGGGTTTCGGTGTCGCGCACCGTATCCTCGATCAGACGGTCGACGACGGCGCACAGTGCCTCCTCGCGGCTTGCGCCCGCCGCCACCGCCGCGGCGAACACCTTGACCTGGGCGTGCGCCGAGGTGCCGCGCCGCACGATCTCGCGGGCGTGCAGGATTTCCGGCAAACAGCCAAAACGCTCCGCGTCGGGGCGCACCAGTTCGATCAATTCCTCCAGGAGCTCCGCATAGGGAACCAGGAGGCCCTTGCCGAAGTCCACCATCGAGCCCTCGCAGCCATAACGTTG
>CAZIVY010000257.1:0-4258 GCA_964542505.1 uncultured Rhodospirillaceae bacterium | reverse complement strand
TCGCAATTGATGACCCACTCCAGCCCGCCGCCGACGGCCCAGCCGCGAATGGCCCCGACAACCGGTTTCTCGCCCAGCATGATCGCACGGGTCACATCCTGTATGCGCTCGACATAGGCGGTGGTCGATGGCTCATCCTTGGCCTGGGACGCGAACTCCTTCAGGTCATCGCCGGAGCAGAAGGCGCGTCCCATGCCCGTCAGGACGATCGCCCCGATGGCGCTGTCGCTGTTCGCCGCCGTGAACGCCTCGACCAGACGGTCGAGCATCTCGGGAACAATGGCATTCAGGCGATGGGGCCGGTTGAGCGAGATGACGCGCACGCCCCCGCCCAGATCTTCCGCCAGAACCGATGGGGTCATTGCTTGTCCTTTCTGAAGACGCGCCGCGTCTTGCCCTCGGTTCTTGGCAAGGTTCCGTAGGGCAACAGGGTAACCCTTGAAGCGACCCCGATATCGCGCTTGATGTGCGCTTCGACAGCGGGGCCAAGTCCGCTGCCTCCCCGGGCGCCGTCCATCGCCGTTTCGGCCTCGACAGGGAGAAAATCATAGGGTCCGGGCCCGTCGAGAACGATCCGGTATTCACCCGACAACGCCTCGTGCCGATTGAGGACGGCGGCGATCTGCGTGGGGAAAGCGTTGATCCCGCGGATGACGATCATGTCGTCGCCGCGGCCAACGACACGAAAGCGTGGCGCGGTCCGTCCGCAAACGGCACGCCCCGTTCCCGTGAGGACGATGATGTCTCCGCTGCGAAATCGCACCAGTGGCTGGCATTCGCGGCTGACATGGGTCAGCACCAGCTCGCCCTGTTCGCCTTCCTTCCACGGCAGTCCTTGACCGCTCGCGGGATCGACAAGCTCGGGGTGGAGGACGTCGAGAGCCACGAAATGCAAATCATTGTCGACTTCGCTTTGCCCCGCGAAGTTGCAAAAGACGTCGCTGACCCCGTAATTGGCGTTGCGAACCTTGAAACCCCAAGTCTTTTCAAGACGGCCGCGAAATTCAGGATTGTCCAGCCCGGCTTCACCCCCGAACAGGCCGAGCGCGAGGCCAAGGTCGCGGGGCGCGATATGGGGAAAATGTTCCGCCATCGCCCGTTCCAGAACCGCCGGGTACGAGGGCGTGCAGGAAATCGCCGTGATGGCGAGTTCGCGTATGGTGCGTATCAACAATTGCGTGTCGCCAACGCCGAACGGCACGACGGCGGCGCCCGTGGCCTCCAATGTGGTGTGATCCGTAAATCCGCCCATCCACAGCCGATAATTGAGGCAATGAACAACCCGGTGGCCCGGCCCCAACCCGCCAGCCGCCTGCGCGCGCCCACCGACGACCGCGGTTTCGCGGGCATCTTTCAGCGACAGCGCCAGATTCATCGCGGTACCCGTCGTGCCCGAAGTGCGGTGGACGCGGGCCACCGCGGTGGCGGGCACCGCTAGATAATCCCCAAACGGCGGATGATCCCGCTGACTGTCGCGCAGCATCTCCTTGTCCATCAACGGGAGTTCGGCGAGTGCTTCCAACCGGCGGGGGGCCTTGGCGCCTTTCCAGGCTCGGCGATGCAGCGGCGAGCGCGTCATCACATATTCGCGCTGCGTCTCCCACAGATGCTGGCGATGAGCAGCAAGGGCATCGAGATCGATGAAATCCGCCCTTTCCAAAAGCATTCTGTCGTTCTCCATGACGTGGAATAAACGATATTACCAGGATCGGCTCCGGGCGGCGCCCCGCCGCCAGGGTGAAGGCGGCGTTCAATCCCAATCCCGATCTTGAGCGGCGCGCTGGATCATGCACTGGCCCTTGACGGCGGGCGTGGCCGTCCCCATCTGCAATTCAGTCCGGCGCCGAGTTTGGGCCGGACGCTGTAACCTGCGGCCCGTTCCCGAGCGGAGGGCCACCCACATGTTGCTCGCGAAGGAGGATATGTAGCCATGCTTAACTTCGATCTTACGCCCCTATTCCGCTCCACGGTCGGCTTCGAGCCGCTGATGGACGTGCTTGACGACGCGCTCCGCCTGGGTGGGGATGCGGCCTCTTGGCCACCCTACAACATCGAAAAACTGGACGACGAAAACTACCGGATTTCCCTCGCCGTCGCCGGATTCGCCATGGACGATCTGGCGATCGAGGTGCGCGACAACCTGCTGACGGTCACCGGCAAGCGGCCGGCGCCGGACGAGAAGGTGAGCTACCTGTACCAGGGCATCGGCGCCGCGAACTTCGAGCGGCAGTTCCATCTCGCCGATTTCGTGCAGGTGGCCGGCGCCAACCTGGTGAACGGGTTGCTGCATGTGCAGCTCCGCCGCGAGACGCCCGAGCGCCTGAAGCCGCGCCAGATTTCCATCAATGGCGGCGCGGGCGCGAAGTCGATCCAGGGTCAGGCCAAACACGCCGCCTGAGCGTCGGAACGGCTGGATTTATGGGGCGGGCCGCGAGGCCCGCCCCTCAATCTTGGCGCGCGGCCCACGGAATTCAGGACGCTCGCGTTAGCCGCGCCCGACGTCAAACACTTTCAGCACCTCGTCGCCGTAATGGTTGATGACCTTGACGGCGATTTGCCCGCTTGTCGGCTTCGGGAAAGGGCGGCTCTTGGCGCTGTAGAGGGTCGCCCAGGCGGCTTCGTCGATTTCCGCCTTGAGCGTTGTTTTCAACCGCTCGTAAGGATCGCGCCCGCCCAGGAAGTAGGCGTTGCGGACGAAGAAGTTCATGCCGTCGTAATCGGTGTCGATGAACCAGCACGCAATGTCCTCCTTCGGGTCCACCGATGAGCGCACCGCGCCGGTCGTCGGGTCGAAGATATCGACACCCTTGATTTCAACCGTCCAGTTGCCCTCGTCAGCCTTCTCAAGACGGATATCTGGCTCCCCGAACACGACGAACAGATTCCCCGCGCCCGCCACCTTGAGCTTGTCGGCCATGTGCAAGTCCTGGTTCATGCGTGCTTTCAGGACCAACAGTTTGCCCATTTGGCTTTCGCCCTCGCCCACGTGCGGATCGAAGGCGAACCCCGCCACGACCAAAAGATCGAACTTGATCGGGCTGTCCACCGCCTCGCGGGCGGCTGCCAAGACGAGCTCGCGCCCGACGGTTCCGTATTCCGGGCCGATGACGATCGCGGCGCGGCGCTCCTTCTCGCCTTCGTGCCAGCGGCCTTCGGCGTGAATGTAGCGTCCGCCGGCATAGGGCTTGAGTTCCGTGAACTTCAGGGTTTCGTTCTTCTTGGTGTTCTGGACGCCCGCGAGCTTCAGGTTTTCCATCACCGCCCGGACGAAGGCGTCGCTGTCCTCGCCTCCGATTTGCGCCTCGGATTTTGGCCTGAGCGCGCGGGTGACGGCGGCGGGCGGCTCGCGCCCCTCGGCGCGATCCATTTCGGCCAGCGTGGCGAGCAATGCGGCATCGTCCTCGTCCGGTGGCAACACCCGATGTGGCGACAGGCTTTCGACCGTGAACGGCCCGGTCACCCGCACCCAGCCCTTTTTCTCGTAGGGCTTGTCGTAGAGAGATTCGATGTCGGCATTGCGGGCGATGGAGGCGTCGATTTCCGCTTGCCTGTCGCGCCGCAATTTCCAATAGCCTTCGTGTTCCGATTTCGCGGTTTGGGACCACGAATTCTCAGCCTTGCGCGGAACCTCCCATTCCTGCCATTTCAGGCCAAGCGCCACGTTCAGTTCTCCGAGCGACGCCTCGATTCTTGGCTGCCATTTAGCGTGGATCACGTCGATTTCGGTGTTGTGGGCTATCGACCGTAACGTAATATGAGGAACGCGCTGATAGACGAAGCCGTGGCGGAGATCGGCACCAAAGCCATTCTGTTTCGGCGGGCGGCCTTCAAGTTCGCCTTCCTTCAACGCGCCGTCAGCCGAATCCTTCAAGAGGTAATAGGGGAAACGCGCGGCCATCAACCGGGTGCGCGCCAGAGCGAGCGCGACGCGGCTGGTATCGATGGTGATCCAGCGCCGGCCCCATTGCTCGGCGACATAGGCGGTGGTGCCGGAACCGCAGGTCGGATCCAGCACCAGATCGCCGGGATCAGTGGTCATCAGAAGGCAGCGTTCTATGATCCTAGGAGTCGTTTCCACAATATAGTTTCGATCCGGGGCACCTCCAATATCAGTCCAGATATTAGACCTGTTGCAGAAATGAGGGGATTCACACGGGCTGCGTGACGTGATTCAAGGTGGAAGGGCATTGGAGGCCCTTCCAATGGCGAAGTTTAATAGCGCGGGGCTTCTCCGCCAGCGGCCGTTTCGGTCGTTGAC
>CAZIVY010000256.1:0-2885 GCA_964542505.1 uncultured Rhodospirillaceae bacterium | reverse complement strand
CCGCCTTCGCTGCTTGGCCCCTACTCCTACACCCAGATCGTGTGGGCGATCGCGCTCGGCTACATCGTCTTCGGCGATTTTCCCGACGCCGTCACCCTGGTCGGCATCGCGGTCATCGTCGCCGCCGCCATTGGTGTCGGTCTTGCCGGCGCCAGCGGCCGGGCGCCATGAATTTCTCGCGGCGGTCCAGTTGACTTCCTTGCCTCCCCCCAAGGGCGTTGGCGCGGGACGCGGCATCGCGCTGGTCTGCGCCGCCGTCGTCTTCTTCATCTGCATGGACGCCACCGCCAAGTATCTGGCCGCGAAGCTGCCGGTGCTCGAAGTCATCTGGGCGCGCTATCTGTCAAGCGGGCTGCTGGTGCTGATCTTTTTTTCGCCGCGCATGGGCTGGCGGCTGTGGCGCACGCGGCGCCTCGGAATCCAGCTTACCCGCGGCGCGGCGCTGGCCGCCAGCACGCTTTGCTTCGTCTCCGCTCTGGTCTATTTGCCGCTGGCGGAAGCCATGGCGCTGGGGCTCGTCTCCCCGATCCTGGTCGCCTTGATGAGCGGACCTTGGCTCGGCGAGCGCGTGGGCGCCGCCCAATGGATCGCCATTGCCGGCGGGTTCCTCGGCGTGCTGATCGTGCTCCGCCCCGGCGGCGGCATATTTCACTGGGCGGCGCTGCTGCCGCTCGTCTCGGCGGCGGGCTACAGCGTCTACCTGATCCTGACCCGCAAGATCAGCGGCGGCGAGCATCCCGTGACCAGCCTGTTCTATGGGTCGCTGGTGGGCGCGGTGGGATTGAGCCTGATCCTGCCCTGGGTGTGGCAGACGCCGCCGGACTTCGGCGCCGGCGCCCTCTTGGCGGTGCTCGGCGTTTTGGGCGCCGCGGGCCATTTCCTGCTCATCAAGGCGTTCGAGACCGCGCCAGCGGCGTCGCTCGCGCCCTATTCCTATACCCAGATGGTGTGGGCGATCGCGCTCGGCTATCTCGTCTTCGGCGATTTTCCCGACGCCATCACCCTGGTGGGCATAGCGGTCATCGTCGGCGCCGCCATTGGCATCAGCATTGCCGATGCCCGCCGCCGCGTTGCCCCTTGATCTGACGCAAGCGGCGCGTTTTCATCGGGTGTATCGTCTTCTCCTTGAAAGGTCGTCTCCATGTCCCGCCGCCCGCATAAGCGCACCGGACTGCCGGTCCTGATTACCAAGGCCGCGGGCCCGCCCGCGGCGCGCCGCCCGCCGGGCAAGGCCAGCGGCGCGGTCGGGATCACGAACAGTCCGGCGCCGGCGGCGCAGGGGCGCACGGCCTGGGCCGGCGTCTTGCCGGCGCAAAATCTGCAAAACTTCGATCGCCTGTTGACCGCCTTCGCCAGCCGTTACACCGGCGGCATTTCACCCGGCGCGATGTCCCTCGCCTGGGCCGACTGGGCCACGCATCTGGCGGCCGCGCCCGGCAAGCAGATCGAGCTTGCCGCCACCGCTTGGCGCGGCGCCGCGGAACTGGCGTTGTGGGCCGCCCGCGCCGCCGGCAATGGCGGCGCCCGGCCGCCCATCGAGCCCGACCCCGGCGACCGCCGTTTCCGCGGCGAGGCCTGGCGGCAATGGCCGTTCGATCTTTGGCAGCAGGCTTTCCTGGCCAGCGAGCGTTGGTGGTGCCGCGACGCCTGCGACGTTCGCGGCGTGGCCCCGCGCCACGCCCAGCGGGTGCAATTCATGCTCCGCCAGGCGCTCGACCGCCGGGCGCCGTCGAACTTTCCCGCCGCCAACCCCGAGGTCATCCGCGCCAGCCTGGCGCAAGGCGGCCAGAATTTCGTCCGCGGCCTTGGCAACCTGATCGAGGACGCGCAGCGCGCCGCCAATGGCGAACCGCCGGCGGGGGCGGAAAATTTCGTCCTCGGCCGCGACGTCGCCGTGACCGCCGGCCAAGTGATCTACCGCAACGAGTTGATGGAACTGATCCAGTACGCGCCGGCCACGCCCCGCGCCCGCGCCGAGCCGGTGCTGATCGTCCCGGCGTGGATCATGAAGTACTACATCCTCGACCTCAGGCCCGAAAACTCGCTGATCAAGTATCTGGTGGATCGCGGCTACACGGTGTTCTGCGTTTCCTGGGTCAACCCCGGCGAAAAACACCGCGACGTGGACATGGAGGACTACCGCATCAACGGCATCATGGAGGCGCTGGAGGCGGTAAGCACGGTGGCGCCCGGCCGCCCGGTTCACGCCGTCGGCTATTGCCTTGGCGGCACCTTGCTCGCCATTACCGCCGCCGCCATGGCCCGCGACGGCGACGGCCGCCTGGCCAGCATGACGCTGTTCGCCGCCCAGACCGATTTCAGCGAGGCGGGCGAGCTCACTTTGTTCATCGACGAAAGCCAGGTCGCCTATCTCGAGGACATGATGTGGGACCAGGGCTTTCTCGACAGCCGCCAGATGGCGGGCGCCTTTCAGATGCTGCGCTCCAACGACCTCGTCTGGTCGCGCATGGTGCGCGACTACATGCTGGGCGAGCGCGCCCCCCTGACCGATCTCATGGCCTGGAACGCCGACGCCACCCGCATGCCCTACAAGATGCATTCGCAATATCTGCGGCGTCTTTTCCTCGACAACTCCCTCGCCCGCGGCCACTACAAGGTGAACGGCCGCCCGGTGGCCTTGACCGACATCCGCTGCCCGATCTTCGCCGTCGGCACCGTCCGCGACCATGTGGCGCCGTGGCGCTCGGTCTACAAGATCGCTCTGCTCACCGACACCGACGTGACCTTCGCGCTGACCAGCGGCGGCCATAACGCCGGCATTGTCAGCGAACCGGGCCATCCCGGCCGCGAATACCAGTTGGCGACGCTGCCGGCGCACGGACGCTTCGTCGACCCCGAGGTGTGGCGGCAGACGGCCCCCCGGC
>CAZIVY010000255.1:0-6048 GCA_964542505.1 uncultured Rhodospirillaceae bacterium | reverse complement strand
GGCGGTGGCGCCGGTGGTCATCACGTCGTCCACCAGCAGAACCCGCCGGCCCGCAAGCCCAGGCCGGGCGCTGCCGCGCACCTCGAACGCCCCCTGCACGTTCCGCCGGCGCTCAAGCGCGGTGCGCAAGCCTTGGCTGGGCGTGGCGCGCACGCGGCGCAGCAGGTCGACGGCCACGGTCTTGGCAGAGTTGCGCCCAAGGCTTTGCGCCAGCAGCGCCGCCTGGTTGTAGCGGCGGCGAAAAAGCCGCCAGCGATGGAGCGGAACCGGCACGATGAGATCGCACTGGCCAAGCAAGAGCTGGCCGGCCTGCGCCAGCCAACCGGCGATGGCGGCGGCGGCGTCGGTGCGGTCGCCGTGCTTGAAGACGATGACCAGGCGGCGGCTGAGGTCGCCGTAGCGCATCGCCGCCCGCGCGCGGTCGAAGACCGGCGGCTGCCGCAGGCACCCGGCGCAAGCCAACCCGGCCGCCGCGTCGAGTTCCACTCCTTGGGCGACAAGCGGGAGGCCGCAACGGACGCAAACCGGGTCGGTGATGAAATCGATCTGCTGCCAGCATTCGGCGCACAAGGAGCCCGGCCGCACCACCAGGGCGCCGCAAGCGAGACAGCGCGAGGGCAACAGCACTTCCAGCGCCGCGTCGGCGATCTGGTGTGCCTTGCGCGCCAGAAATTGGAGAGATGGCGCCCCCGCATCCATGGCGCGACTCTGCGCCTGCGCGCCCGGTTATCGCAAGGTGGGCTAATCCCGTAGGATCGGGGCGCATGTCCAGCGACTCGATAATGGTGTTCGACCGCCGCGCGGTGCGCCGCCACCGCGACCGCGCCGCCGCGAGCTTCGCCGCCCATGATTTCCTGGTGCGCGAGGTGGGCGGGCGGCTGCTGGAACGGCTGCACGCCGTGCGCCGTCATTTCCCCCGCGCGCTGGACCTTGGCTGCGGCAATGGCGCGATGACACGGGCGCTGGCGGGCCGGGCGGGCGGCGAGCTCTTGATCGGCGCCGATTCGAGCCTTGCCTTGGCGCTTCAGGCCGAAGGCGCGGCCCACGCGGTGGTGGTGGCGGACGAGGAGTTGCCGCCCTTCGCGCCGGCGAGCTTCGACCTGGTGGTGAGCACGCTGGCGCTGCACTGGGTCAACGACCTGCCGGGGACGCTGGCGCAGGTCAGGCGTATCCTGCGCCCGGAGGGGCTTTTTCTCGGCGCGCTGTTTGGCGCCGGCACGCTTACCGAATTGCGCCAATCGCTGCTGCAGGCGGAAAGCGAGCTTGAGGGCGGCGCCAGGCCCAGGGTGGCGCCCTTTGCCGATCTGGCGGACGGGGCATTGCTGTTGCAACGGGCGGGCTTCGCCCTTCCGGTCGCCGACGGCGAGGCGATCACCGTTTCTTACGAAAACGCGCTGCGGCTGATGCACGACCTGCGGGGAATGGCGGAAAACAACGCCATCGCCGCGCGTTGGCGCCAGTTCACGCCGCGCGGGGTTTTCCTGCGCGCGGCCGAAATCTACCAAGACCGCTTTGCCCAGGCCGACGGGCGCGTGAAGGCGACATTTCAGGTCGTGGTTCTGACCGGTTGGGCGCCCCCTGCCGGGGTTGGAGCGGCTTGATTCAGGTCAATGCGCGCGCGGCCGGCCGGGACCAAGATACCCGATAGTTAGCGGGTAGCAGGGGAGCCGATGGTCATGCTCCGAGCAGGGTTTTGCGCGTTGTCGGTGGCTTGCGCGCTGCTGGCGGGAACGCCGGCCAATGCCGCCCAGCCGATTTCCGACGCCCGCGCGGGCGAGCACATGGCGCGCCAGTGGTGCGCCGAATGCCATGTGGTGGCGGACAACCAGAAACGGCCGGTGGTGGCCGGGATTCCAACCTTCCGCGGCCTCGCCAACGACCCCAAGGTTACCGAATTCCGCATCCGCATGTTCATGCACACGCCGCACCCGGTGATGCCGAACTTCATGCTCAGCGTGCCGGAGACCGAGGATTTGCTCGCCTATTTCCGCAGCCTCAAGGTCAAGCCGGCGGGATAAACGGCTGCATGATCGCCTGAAACGCCGGCAGCGCCTCAAGCCGCGCCGCATGGACGCCGAGGGCTGGGAAATCCGCCATCGAAATCAGCCCCGGATGCGCCTCGGCAATGAAGCGCAGCGCCGCGGCGACCGCGATATCGGCGTGACCGATGCGGCCGTCGAACCAATAGTCGCCGACCCTACCGGCGCGATCCGCTTCAAGGGCGGCGAGAACGGCAGCTATCTGCGATCGGCAACGGTTGACCCAGACGTCGGATACTTCGCGGTGCAGCCGCTTTTCGTAGAAGAGACTGACGGCCTTTTCGGCCAGCCCGGTGGCAAGGGCCGCTACCTTCAGCGCCCGATGCCGGGCCGGCTCCGCGGCCGGGAACAGCGCCCGATCGGCCGCCACGAGGCTATCGAGATAATCCAGAATGCTGTGACTTTCGATCAGCACCTCGCCGCCGTCCAGAACCAAAGTCGGCACGCGAACGAGCGGGTTGTAGGGGCGGATATTCTCCGCATCGCCGAACACCGACCAAGGCCGATGCTCGAACGGCAGGCCATAAAGCGTCAGCGCAATGCCGACGCGGCGAACGAAGGGGGAATCATATTGGCCGATGAGGATCATTAGGTAGAGATCCAGGGAGAGGACAGACTGCCACGACTTAGTGGCCAAGCGCAGCTACAAATAGTCGCGCAGCATGGCCACCAGCGGCACGTCCGCCGGTGGCATGGGGAGGTCGGCCATGGCGGCGGGGCGCAGCCATTTCACCATTTGCCCCTCGCGAGGGCGCACGATCCCCTGCCAGCGGCGGCAGATGAACAGCGGCATGAGCAGGTGGAAATCGCCGTAAGCGTGCGAGGCGAAGGTGAAAGGCGCGAGACAGGTGGGCGCCACCTCGATGCCCAGTTCCTCGCGCAGTTCGCGGATCAGCGCCAATTCCGGCACCTCGCCGGTTTTGATCTTGCCGCCGGGAAATTCCCACAAGCCGGCCATCGACTTGCCCGGCGGGCGCTGGGCCAGAAGCACGCGCCCGTCGCCGTCCACCAGCGCCGCCGCGACGACCCACACCAACGGCAGCGAGTTCACGAGCGGTAGCTGGCGTTGATGTCGATATAGCCGTGGGTGAGGTCGCAGGTGATGACCTCGGCGGCGCCGCAGCCGGCGCCGGCTTCGACGCGAAGCACGATGTGGCGGCCGCGAAAATGCTCGGTGGCGCGCGCTTCGTCATAGCCGGAGCGGACGCCGCCATTGGCGGCCACCAATTGATCGCCGATCCACAGCTTCAGTTTGTCGACGCTGACCTTCTGGCCCGACTTGCCGATAGCCATGATGACGCGGCCCCAATTGGCGTCGCCGCCGGCGACGGCGGTCTTCACCAGGGGCGAATTGCCGATGCTCTGGGCGATCTTGCGGGCAGCGGCGTCGTTGGCCGCGCCGCCGACGACGACGGTGATCAGCTTGGTCGCGCCTTCGCCGTCGCGCGCCACCTGCTCGGCCAAATCCTTCATCACCGCGATCAAGGCGCGGCGGAAATCCGTCAACCGCGGGTCGGCCACGCGGCGCAGCGGGCGGTGCCGGGCCTGGCCGGTGGCGAACAACAGGCAGGTATCGCTGGTGGAGGTGTCGCCATCGACGCTCAGGCGGTTGAAGGAAAGCTCGTTCGCCTCGCGCAGCAGCGCGCGCAGGACGGCGGCCGGCAATTTGGCGTCGGTGGCGAGGAAGGCCAGCAGCGTCGCCATGTCGGGAGCGATCATGCCGGAGCCCTTGGCGATGCCGTTGATGCGCACGGAAACGCCGTCGATGAGGGCGCCAGCGGTGGCGCCCTTGGGAAAGGTATCGGTGGTGGCGATGGCGGCCGCCGCCGCCTGCCAGGATGCGGCCGCGTCCAGCTTGAGGCCGGCAAGCGCGGCCAGCATGGGCTCCAGCGGGGGAACCTGGCCGATGACGCCGGTGGAAGCGATAAGCACATCGTTGGCGGAACAACCGATCCGGTGGCCCGCGGCCTTGGCGGTCGCGATTACAAACGCCTTGCCGGCGCGGCCGGAAAAAACATTGGCGTTGCCGGCATTGACGACCAAGACGCGCGCCAGGCCGCGCTTCAGGCGCGCCCGGCACCATTCGATCGGCCAACCGGGAAGGGTGGAGCGGGTAAGGACACCCGCCGCCGTGGTTCCGGGCGCGAGCATCATCACCAGCAGGTCGTCGCGATCCCGGTAGCGGATGCCGGTCCGGCCAGTGCCCAGGCCAACCCCGGCCACGGGCGGCATGGTGGGGAATGCGCCCGGCGCCAGCGGTGAAATACCATGTTGAGTCAAATGCTTACCAGCTTGCAGTGTCGATCAGGGCTGCTTGGCGCCGTGGTCGGGCGCAACGCCCACACGTTCGATCGTCGCCCCCTTGCGAAGTTCTTCCAGCACGGCGCGCAAGCCCTCGTCCGCCATCTGACGCTGAAGCTCGGGACGGCGCTCCTCGAAACTGGGCGGCTCGGCGGCGCGGCGGTCCTCGACCTTGATCAGGTGCCAACCGAACTGGGTCTTGACGGGCGTCTTGGTCACCTCCCCCTTCTTCAGGGCGAAAGCGGTCTCGGCGAATTCGGGGACCATGCGGTCCTGGGTGAAATAGCCCAGATCGCCGCCATTGCCGCCGGAAGGCCCCGACGACAGGCGCTGGGCGATGGCGACGAAATCGCCACCCTTCGCCAGTTCCTCCAACACCGCCTTGGCCGCCGATTCCTGATCGAGCAGAATATGACGCGCCCGAATTTCCTCGCGCACCGGCAAATTCTTCGTTTCGGCGTCGTAACGCGCCCGCACTTTTTCATCGCTTACGCGTTCCTCGATGGCGCGGGTAAGGTAGATTTCCTGCATCACCCGTTCGCGCAGCGAGGCCATGCGGCGTACCAACTCCGGGTCGCTGCCGAGGCCGCCGCGCTCGGCCGCCTGGGCCACCAGCTTGCGGTCGATCAACTGCGCGATAATGCGATCCCAAAGCTGTTCCATGGGCAGTTGGCGGTACTGGGCCGGCAGCTCCTCGATCGCCGACAGCACCTCGGTGCGGCGAATGGTATCGCCGTTGACGCGGGCGACGGCGGCGTCCTGGGCATCGGTCGGGCTTTGCGCCCAAACCGGGGCCGGCGCCAACAGCGCCAGCGCGACAAAGCTGGCCAAAAGCGGGCGAATCATGACGGAATATCCTTGGCGGCGGGGTGGCGAAACCGCAAGCATAAGCGAGCCTTAGAGCATATCCCAGTCATTTCGAATCGGCTGCATCGCGGGCGGATGGCCAGGATCAAGCCGCCGGGCGCGCCCCGCGTGCTTGGCGCGCAAGGCGTGCGGGGCGCGCCAAACTTTACGGGAGGGCGGCTGCGCCGCCGCCTGGCGCGGCCCGTCCCCTGCCGCCGCCAATCGGCGGCGGCAGGGGTCCCACGACGGCCCGCGCCGCGCCCCATGAACGCCTTCGCGTTCATACCTGGCCGCGGCGAAAAATACCTCCGGCGCAGCCAATCTAAATGGCCGGGATATGCTCTGGCCGCAACCCAAGCGCAAATCCGGGACGCGGTTAATTTTGCCTTAACGCCGCGCCGCCAAGCGGCGTTGACAGACGCCGGAGCGGCGCTTATCTGTGATTCCATCGGCACGGCGCCGCCCGCCGCGGCGTTGTTCTATTGGCGTCCCAGGATCCTTCATGTTCGGCGCCCTCGCGCGTAAGCTGTTCGGCACGGCCAACGACCGGCTGTTGCGCACGTTCGCGCCCAAGGTGGAGGCGATCAACGGGCGCGAAGCCGAGGTCGCCGCCCTCGGCGACGAGGCCCTGCGCGCGCGCACCCAAAGCTTCCGCGACCGCCTGGCGGCCGGCGCCGAGCTCGACGACCTTCTGGTCGAGGCGTTCGCGGTGGTGCGTGAGGCGGCCAAGCGGGCCATAGGCCAGCGCCACTTCGACGTGCAGTTGATGGGCGGCATGGTGCTGCACCAGGGCAAAATCGCGGAGATGAAGACCGGCGAGGGCAAGACGCTGGTGGCGACGCTGGCGGTCTATCTCAACGCC
>CAZIVY010000254.1:0-2563 GCA_964542505.1 uncultured Rhodospirillaceae bacterium | reverse complement strand
TCGCCGTTCTTGTCCTTGAGGCGGCCCTTGACCAGATTGGCCTCGCCGATGAAATCGGCGACGAAGGTGGTGACCGGGCGGTCATAGAGATCGCGCGGCGATCCTTGCTGGGCGATCACCGCGTTATCCATCACCACCACGCGGTCCGACACCGCCAGCGCTTCATGCTGGTCGTGGGTGACGTAAACGACGGTAAGCGCCAGGCGCTGTTGCAGCTCGCGGATCTCGTCGCGCACCTTGCGGCGCAGTTTGGCGTCGAGGTTGGAGAGCGGTTCATCGAACAGCAGCACCTTGGGTTCGAGCACCAGCGAGCGCGCCACCGCCACGCGTTGTTGCTGGCCGCCCGAAAGCTCGCTCGGCAGGCGCTTGTCCAGGTCGCGCAGGCCCACCAGCGCGAGCTTGGCGCGCGCCGCTTCCTCCGCCTCCTTTTTCTTGTGGCCGCTCACCACCAAGCCATAGGAGGCGTTGTCGAGCACCGTCATGTGGGGGAAAAGGGCATAGGACTGGAACACCATGCTCACGTCGCGCTCGGTGGCGGGCTTCAGCGTCACGTCCTCGCCGTCGATGAAAATCTTGCCCGCGCTTGCCATCTCCAGCCCGGCGATCAGGCGCAGCGTGGTGGTCTTGCCGCACCCCGACGGCCCCAGCAGCGTCACCAGCGTCCCGCGCTGGATATCGAAGGATACGTCGTTGACCGCCGTTACCGGGCCGTAGCGCTTGCTGACGGCGCGGAACTCTACCATGGGCGAGGCCGTCGTCATGCGGGGATCCCCTCGATGCCGATGCCGGGGCGCTGGCGGCGCCCCAGGCGGCGTTGGCCCACCGCCAACTGGATCAGCGATATGGCCGTGAGCATGACCAGGATCAGCACCGAGGAATAGGCGATGGCGAGCCCGTAATCGGCGTTTTCCACCCGGCCGACGATGTAGGACGTGGCCATGTCGTAATTGGCGCTGACCAGGAAGATGACGGCGCTGATCGCGGTCATGGCGCGCACGAAACTGAACACCAGCGCGGCGACGATGGCCGGGCGCAGCAGCGGCAGGATGACCTTGCGCAAGGTGGTGAAACTTCTCGCGCGCAGCGTCAGCGACGCTTCGTCGAGGCTCTTGTCGATCTGGTTCATCGCCGCCACCCCGGCGCGGATGCCCACCGGCATGTTGCGGAAGACGAAGGCGATGACCAGGATGATGCCGGTCCCGGTCAATTCGATCGGCGGCACGTTGAAGGCCAGAATATAGCTCACCCCGATAACCGTGCCGGGAATGGCGAAGCTGAGCATGGTGGCGAACTCGAAGGTCTGGTGGCCGACGAAGCGCTGGCGCACCAGCAGATAGGCGGTGACGATGCCCAAGCCCGCCGTTAGCGGCGCCGAAATGCCGGCGATGGTCAGCGTCGTCCAGAACGAATTCCATGCCGCGCCGCTCCACACCAACCCGAACTGCCCCACCTCGACGGAGAAGGCGTTGGAGTAGTGGCGCAGCGTCAGCGCGTAGTTCCAGCCGAAATTCTCCACGAAGCCGCCAAGCATGATCATGACATAGATGACGGCGGTGAAAACCGCCCAGGGCAGCGCCACGGCGTAGACCAGCGTCTTCACGCGCATGGGCAGCGCCACCGGAATGCCGGCGTCGCCCTTGCCGCTCACGGTGGCGTAGGACTTGCGGCCGAGCCAGCGCTGCTGGGCGAAAAAGGCGGCGAGGGTGAAGCTGAGCAGGATGAGGGCCAGCACCGCCGCCCGCCCCTGGTCGTGCGCGGCGCCGACGATGGCGTAGAAAATGGCCACCGACAGCACTTCGAACTTGCCCCCCAGCACCAGCGGGTTGCCGAAATCGGCCATGCTTTCGATGAAGCCGACGAGAAAGGCGTTGGCCAGCCCCGGCCGCATCAGCGGCAGCGACACGGTCATGAAGGTCTGCCAGGGACTGGCGCGCAGCGTCTGCGCCGCTTCCTCCATCGACGGGCTGATGCCCTCGACCACGCCGATCATCACCAGGAAGGCGATGGGCGTGAAGGACAGCACCTGCGCCACGAAGACGCCGGGCAGGCCGTAAATCCAGCGCGACGGCGCGACGTCGAACGCCCAGCTAAAGAAGACCGTGAGCGCGCCCGAGCGCCCGAACAGCAGAATGAGCGCCAGGCCGATGACGAAAGGCGGCGTGATGATCGGCAGCACCGTCAGCACCCGGAGCGCGCGCTTGGCGGGAAAGCCGGTGCGGGTCACGATCAGGGCAAAGGCGAGGCCGAGCACGGTCGATGCCGCGCCCACCGCCGTGCCGAGGAAAAGCGTGTTCCAGGCGACGCCGCACGACCGGGCGCCGGTCAGGCAATCCAGGTTCCAGACGTTGCGCGCGAACAGTTTGGCGGCGAACGCGTCGAGCGCGAAATTGCCGCGATTGTCCTGCACGGCGCTGATCAGGATGCGCGCCACGGGGAACAGGATGAAAATGGCGACCATTGCCACCACCAGCCCGATGGCGCCGACGACGAAGGCGTCGCCCTTGACGAAACCGCGCGCCGCGAGGCCAGTGGTCAACAGGAACAGGAACGCGCCGCATACCAG
>CAZIVY010000253.1:0-2501 GCA_964542505.1 uncultured Rhodospirillaceae bacterium | reverse complement strand
GAGCCTTCCCCTACATGCACACGCGGGAACTGCGGGTCGGCTACGCGCCGGTGCTGGCGGCGCGCGTCAGTTATGTGGGCGAGCTCGGCTACGAGCTGCATGTGCCAACCGAATACGCGCTGCACGTCTATGAGCAATTGTCGGCGGCGGGGCAGGAATTCGGCCTCGTCAACGCCGGCTACCGGGCAATCGAAAGCTTGCGCCTGGAAAAGCGTTACCTCTATTGGGGCGCCGACATCACCCCCGATTACAACCCCTATGAGGCGGGATTGGGCTTCTGCGTCGCCCTGAACAAGGGCGATTTCATCGGCCGCGACGCGCTGACCCGCATCCGCGCCGAGGGCGTGAAGCGGAAGCTCTGCACCTTCCTCCTCGATGAACCCGCCGCGGTTTACGGCAGCGAAGCCATTCTGCGCGGCGACCGCGTGATCGGGGTGACCTCGAGCGGCGGCTTCGGCCACACGGTGGGCAAGAGCATCGTCTTCGGCTATGTGCCGGCCGAGGACGCCGACGCCAGCGGCTACGCCATCGAGGCCTTCGGGCGGCGCGTCGGCGCCACCCTTTCGGCCCAGGCCCCCTACGACCCCAAGCGCACGCGGCTCATGATTTAGCCGCGCGCTCGCGCGCACCGTTCGCGGCGAGGCTGGATTCCGCGCGCTTTGTCAGCCTAGCTCGCGGGTCAGGCGAATATCGATCTCCCGGTCCACATAGGCCCACTCGTCCGTGGCGCGAAGCTCGGCCACCATCCGGTCGAACGCCCCGGCGTCGGAGGGGGCGTATTCAAACCAGGTGAGAAAATCGAAGGGTTCGTTTTCCCCCAGGTCGCGGCAATGATGGAGGCGGCGCGCCACGGCGGGGAGATACTTGAGGCCCGTCGCGACGTGCCTGGACCGTTCCTCGAAGATCCTGCGCCGGTCGTCCTGCGCGAGGTTCCACCACGCGGCGGTCTTGCGAATGGGGATGAGCGCGGCGCAGGTGGCTTCACGGCGATCCAGGCGGGGTTGCTTGGCGACAAGCCTTTCCTTTTCCGCCAGCGTGACGTAACGCTCATTGCTTTTTATCCCCCGAAGCATCCACTTGGCCCCCGCGGGCCGCAACGGGTTGGGGCCGCCGATGACGTCCACGCTCGGCACGTCCATCAGCGGCTCCCCGCCGATCGTTTCCATGCGGGCAACGCGCCAGCGACCGAGGTCGCCGCCGACAAAAACAAACTGCCGGGAGGTCATTTTTGTGCTCCGACGCGGCTTCGCCTGGGCCTAACGACTTATACCAACGGCCCGAAGGGTTGACTCTTTTCCGTTCGCCCTGAGGGCGCCCGGAGGGCGCGTCTCGCGCAGCGCCACAATGGCCCGCGCCAGCAGATCGCCATTCATCGCCTGCCCGCCGCTGGCGCGCAAATCCGCCGCATGGCGCCGAATCGCGTCGGCGCCCCTCACCGGCACCCAGACATGCTTCTTGACCATGCCGCGCCGCTTCATGCGCCGCTCGTAGGCAGCGACCCGCGCAACCGCCGAGGATCTTGTTTGATTCATTGCCGTGTGGACTATGAGTTACTCACATACTAATTAAGTTACTTACACAAGACAAAGCAAGCTTTTGCCGGCGAACTCCCTGCTTTTCCCAGTCCGCGCCTCAGGCCCGGCAGCCTGGTGCGCGCCGGTCTTCCGATTTCCGCCCTCGGCGCAGAGTTCAAGAATGCCGGCCAGTTCGCCCTTGAGGTCGATCCTGATCTCCCCCTTCTCTGGCGTGATTTCGATCGAATCAGGCCGCAACGTGCGCGTCGGAGAGGGAAAAGATCAGGATGCAAACTCATAGGCCGAGCGCTTCGACCACTAGTCGCTTCAACTCGCGCCGGAGCCTGTCCCGAGTACCGGCATGCGCACGGCTCGCGATCAGATTCTCCAGCTCAAACGGGTCCCGGTCCAAATCGTAGAGCTCGTCGAGCTCGCCCGAGCGCCCGCGGTTCACCCAGTGGATCAGCTTATGGCGGTCGGTGCGCACCGCTTTGTAGCTCATGCCGACGAGCCAGGGGAGGGCGTTCTCGGCCCAATACTCGATGAGCAACGATTTTCGCCAGCCTGAACGCTTGCCGGCCAGTAGAGGCAGGAGCGAGCGCCCCTGGATCTGTGCACCCGGCCGCCCGCCGGCCACAGCAAGCAGCGTGGGTGCGATGTCCTGGCAGATGACGAGGTCCCTGACACACGCCCCGGCATTCGCCTTGCGCGGATAGCGCAACAGGAACGGCGATCGGATGCCCGCCTCGTATGCGAAGCGGCGCTCGGGGCCGAGGCCGTGCTCGCCGAAGAAATAGCCGTTGTCGCCGAGAAAGAGGATGAGCGTGTCATCAAGCTGGCCGCTGTGGCGGAGCGCGTCGAAGATCATGCCGACGCCTTCATCCACCGCGGCCATCATGCGCGCACGTTGGCGAATCTCCTCCTGCGTACCGGCGCCGATCGCCGCCAGAACGGTACGCGAGCGCTCGTTTGCTTTCAGCTCGAACG
>CAZIVY010000252.1:0-4812 GCA_964542505.1 uncultured Rhodospirillaceae bacterium | reverse complement strand
GCCAGCATCTCGATCTGACGCGCCTGCGCCAGTATGATGTCGATCAACTCGTCCTGGGAAAGCCGGGACAGCGCCTCGCGATTCATCCCCAGCTTGAATCACGTCGCGATTCCCGCGTCAACCGGGTTGAGCAATTACCATGCCGCCATTGCGGCCAAGTACCCAGACCCCAATCGACCGCCTCGGCCTACAAACCGCCTGCCCTTTCCCGACCCCACGGGCAACACCGTGGTGGACGTGGCGATGCGGCAGGTCTGGGAGCGCGTCAGGCGGGCCATGGACGCCTTGGGCGGACCGCCGGCGCAAGTCATCGTCGAGCTTGCGCGCGATCTGCCCCTCGGCGTCAAGAAGCGCAACGAGATCGAACTGGCAATCAACCGGAATACCAAAGCCCGGCGCGATGCAGCGAAAGAGCTAGAAGATAATGGGCAGGTGGCTTCGCGCCGCAACATCGAGCGTTATCTCCTGTGGCAGGAGCAGGACAAGCGCTTTTGCCCCTATTGCACCGATCCCATCAATCTCGCCGCCGCCCTCGACGGCAACCAAACCAACCGCGAACACATCCTGCCCAGGTCGCTGACCCGGAAGCGCGGCGGACGCGGTCAACTGGTATTGGCCCACCGCGCCTGCAACGACGCGAAAGGAGATCAGACACCATACCAAGCCTGGGGCAAGGACCCGAACCGTTGGAAAATAATCGAAGGACGCGCGGATGAGTTCAAAAAAAAACAAACTCAAGGGAAAGACCAAACTTCTGTTGCTCAAGGACGATCTGAGCGAAGTTCTGGACGATGATGCCATAGCCAATTGGACCGCCCGGCAATTGGCCGAGACGTCGTGGATCGCCAAGAAAGCCGCCTACTGGCTCCGCCATGTGTGTGCGGACGTGGCCGTGTCTCGCGGACAACCGACGGCCTTTTTGCGGCGCATCTGGGGGCTCAACACGGTCATAGCGGAGGTGCGCTTCGCGGAGGGCCGTCCAGTCGTGGACGACGAAGACCATGAGATCGCACGGGCGGATTTCGACAAATACCGGCGTTTCTGGGAAGGCCACGAGTCGGACCGCGGCGCGGAGCGCACCGACCGCCGCATCGAGAAACGAATCGATCACCGGCACCACCTTATCGACGCGCTGGTGATTGGGCTGACGGACCGCCGCCTCTACCGGGATATGGCAACAAATTACAAACAGCGCGCCGAAAAAGCCGGCGCGGGCGAGCGGGTGCGGATCACCCTTGCCGCGCCGCCTCCTATTCGCGACATCAGGGACCGCGCGTTAAAACTTGTGCGTGGATGCAAGCCAGGACACCGCCCGGACCGCCACCCCGACGGCGAGATTTTCAAGGACAAGCCGCACGGAATTCTGATCGACGAAAAAGGCGAGACGCTAACGCTGCGCGCCAAGCTTTCCGACCTGGCCGCGGACAGCCACGAGAATACCCTAAAGGCGCTGAATAAAATCGCGTCGCCCATCACGCGCCAAGCGGTCATCGCGGAATACGAGCGCCGGCAGGTGGCGGGCAAGAAACCAGAGGAGGCGCTGGCCGAGCCGATTCAGCACCCGGTCAACCAGACGCCGATCATGAAGGTCGCCACGCTGCGGGACAGCGCGAAAACGGCGGCGCGCATCGAATGGCCCAACCGCCACAAGCCGGACAAGCCGCACCACAAGTATTTGATTCATGAGGGTAACGCATACCTGGAATTCCATCGGGGCGATGGCAAAAACGTCGCGCCTAGACTCGTTCGCCCGCGCGACGCCATGAAAGAAAACGCTGCGCCGCCTCCTGCGGGCACCCTGAGAATTTTCAAAGCCGATACCGTACAGGATGCCGAAGACGGCAATCGCTACGTGGTGAAGCAGATTAAATCGTTCGGTGACGGCCAATTGATCCTCATGCCGGTTACGGAAACCACCGAAGTGCGGGACGCGAACAGCCGTTTCGGTCTGAAGTCGGTTTCCGGCAAGGGGCTATTGCGGCTCTCACTCGTGGAGTGAACAGCCGTGGCCGACAATCGTGTGCTGATGGTTGAATCCGCCGCGCGGCTATCGCTGGACAACGGACGAATCAAGATCGCGCGGAAAGACGAAGAAAATCGCTTTGTCGCGCCCGCCGATGTCGCGTTGCTCTGTCTCGATCACTACGCTACCGAGGTAACCAAGGAAACGCTCGTTCAACTGGCCGAGGCCGGCGCTGCGGTCCTGGTGACCGACCGCTCCCATTTGCCTGTGGCGCTGATGCTGCCGCTCCAGGGGCCCGGCCTTCAGGCCCAGCGTATCCACCGGCAAGTCGCTTTTCATTCGACGGACGGCCCGGCCCGGCTTTGGCAGCGGATCGTCGCGGCCAAAATCGGAACCCAGGCGCGCACGCTGCGTCATTTTGGCTGCAATGGGGCGCTGCGCCTCGAACGTCTCGCCGCCGAGGTACAACCGGGCGATACTGAAAACGCCGAGGCGCAGGCGGCGAAGCACTATTGGGCGCATCTGTTCGCGGATGATTTCCGGCGCGAGAAACAGAACGCACGACACGCCGTCAATCAGAAGCTGAATTATGGCTACGCTGTCCTGCGTGCGCTTATTGCCCGGCAAGTCGCCATCGCCGGGCTGTGTCCGGCGCTTGGGCTTGGCCACCGAAGCAGTGAAAATCCATTCAACCTGGCCGACGATTTCATTGAGCCGTATCGCTTTGTCGTCGAGCGCATGGTCAAAGCCGAGTTTTCGCCGAGCGAGCCATTGAACCGCGACGAGCGGATTCGCCTTCTCTCCATTTTGCAAAGCGAGGTGCGGATGAGAAAACAGGATTACCGCTTGACCTCGGCGGTGGAGGAGACTGTCGAGAGTCTCTGCCGGTGCATGAGCGGCGGCGCGCACTTCGATTTGAGCTTGCCCGATTGATGGCTATCAACGCATGGCGCGTGATGTGGGTGTTGGCGGCGTTCGATTGTCCGGTGAAGACCAAGGTCCAGCGGCGGCGTTACACCCAATTCCGCGTTCTGCTGCTCAAGCAGAACTTCGCGCCTCTTCAGTACTCGGTCTATCTGAAACACACCCCGACGCTGGCGGCGGCCGAGGCCTTGATCAACCGCGTGGGCTACGCCACCCCCGAGGATGCTCACACAGTCTTTTTCTTATTGACCGACAAGCAGTATGGGATGACCCGCGAATTCTATGGAGCCGTGCCTGCAAAAAAGCGCCCCTCCCGCTCGCCCCAGCTTGAGCTATTCTGAAAATATCATAATAACTTCAATCTGTTAGGCGATTGGGAGCTTATCAGATGTTCCGATGGTGGGGTATCGGAACAATAAACCCCTTCGTGGTCGAGCATGGCGAAGCTTATCAGATGTTCCGATGGTGGGGTATCGGAACTGGATGAAGGTGGGGGACAGGCGCGGGGAGAGCTTATCAGATGTTCCGATGGTGGGGTATCGGAACGAGAACTGGACCGGCCGCGCGCTGATCGACAGCTTATCAGATGTTCCGATGGTGGGGTATCGGAACTGGAGGCGAACGCCGGGCTGGCCTGGGTCAAGCTTATCAGATGTTCCGATGGTGGGGTATCGGAACGCGACCCTTGCGGCGTCCATTGCGGCGTCCAGCTTATCAGATGTTCCGATGGTGGGGTATCGGAACCCGTGTAGACGTTGGTGGCCAAGATCGACGAGCTTATCAGATGTTCCGATGGTGGGGTATCGGAACGTTTCCGCTTGCTACCCGCCGCAAGGGCGGGTAGCAAGCGGAAGCGATCGGCAGTGCCGATCGCGGCTTGGCAAGGGGTATTGCTCGGCACGACGCATCGAGGCCGGGCGGGTTTGAAACCCGCCCCTACGTTACAAAGATCGCGGTGAATTCGATGTACGGGGGTGCCCCGTCCGCCGCCTAGCGGCTATTGACGCGGCGCTTGCGCCTGGCGCGGACGAAATCGCAGGCGGCCGGCTGGGCCGCCGGGCGGCCGAGCAGATAGCCCTGGCCGAATTCCACCCCGATGGAGCGCAGCATGGCGAGCTGGTCCTCGGTCTCGATCATCTCGGCGATGGTGGCGGCGCCGAGATCGCGCGAGAGCTTGGCGATCGCCTTCAGGCAGGACCTGTCCTGCGCGCTGTCGCCCGCCTGGCGCACGAACTGGCCGTCGAGCTTGACGAAATCGACGCTGAAGCGGCGCAAATAGTGGAACGAATTGGTGCCGGCGCCGAAATCGTCGAGACAGAGGCGAAAGCCGCGGGCGCGCAGCACCTGGAGAAAATTGTTCACTTCCTCGAAGCGGGTGATGGCCGCCGATTCGGTGATCTCGAAAAGCAGCTTGGGGGCCAGCGCCTTGTGGCGGTCGAGCAGGTCGAGCAGGCTCGAGGTGAAGATCGCGCTTTCGAGCGAGCGCCCGGAAATGTTCACCGCCACCGCGAGGCGATCGTCCGCCGAGGAACGGAGCAGCGCTATCACCCGCTCGCACACCGCGTAGTCGAGGTCGCTGACCAGCCCCACCGCCTCGGCGAAGGCGACGGTGCTGGAAACCGAATCGCCGCCGGCGAAGCGGGCCAAGGCCTCGCAATGGTGCACCGGCGGCTTGTCGGCGCTGGAAACCAAACCGAGGGCGACCACCGGCTGGTATTCGAGGCGGAAGGTGCGTTCGTCCACCGCCGCGCGCAGGCTGCTCACGCGCGCCAGGGTGTCGCCGAGCAGCGCCTTGACGCCCTGTTGCAGGCTTTCGATGCCGAAAGTTCCGCCGTCGGACAGATTGGCGAAACGCTGCACCGCGTAGATCAAGGCGCGGGCGGCGTCGGCTTCGCTCAATCCGCCGGGATCGAGCGCCATGGTCG
>CAZIVY010000251.1:0-4848 GCA_964542505.1 uncultured Rhodospirillaceae bacterium | reverse complement strand
GTGGCCAGCGCCGCCGACGCGCGCCCGCGCGCCGCCATGGCCGGGCCGTCGAGGGTGGTGACGATGGAGCCGGTCTCGCCCGGCGTCTTGATCAGGATGGCGGTGGTGGAGGAGCCGTACATGGCGCCGTAATAGATGCCGCCGAAAATGACGAAGGCGCCCACGGCGTCGAGCTTGTAGGTCACGGGCAAGAGCAGCGCGATGGTCAGCGCCGGCCCGATGCCGGGCAGGATGCCCACCAGCGTGCCCAGCGTCACGCCGACAAAGGCCCAGAAAATATTGATCGGCTGCAGCGCGACGGCGAAGCCCTGGAGAAGAAAGCCGACCGCTTCCATCAGGTTCCCCCGCCCGGCCCGAGGGCGTAGCGCCACAATGCGCCAGAAGGCAGATTGAGCCCCAGGCCGTAGGTGAACACCACGAAAGCGGCGCCGGCGACCGCGAGGCCCACCGCCGCATCGACGTGAAGCCGGCGCGACCCGAAGGCGGAGGCGGTGACGGCGAACAGCGCGCCTTCGGCAATGACGAACCCCGCCGCGTCCACCAATAAAGCGAACGCAAGCAGCGCCAGCGCCACCAAGGCGAAACCCCGCCAGTCGTCGATGGGCGGCGGCGCGCCTTCTGTCCGTGCGGCGGCTTCGCCGCTGTCCGCGCCACGCCACGCCGAGAGCATCAGTCCCACGCCCAGCGCCACCAGCCCGCCCATGACCAGCAGCGGAAAGAGCCGCGGCCCGAGCAGAATGTCCTGGGGCCGGGGCGGGACCGCCAGCGCCACCAGGCCAAGCACAGTGGCGCCGAGGGCAATGGCGCCGCCAAAAGCGAATAGCGTCCAATCGGGGCGGGTACCCATCAGGCGAACACCGAGGCGGTGGAGGCGGCGGCGGCTTGGCGGGCGGCGGCGGCGCCGGCGATGCGGCCGAACACGGCCCCCGACATCAGCCCGGCACCGCCGGGGTAATTGAAATAAAACAATCCGCCCACCAGCTCGCCGGCGGCAAACAGGCCGCCAATGGCTTCGCCATCGGCGTCGCTCACGCGCGCCTCGGCGTCGATTTTCAGGCCGCCAAAAGTGAAGGTAATGCCGCAGGTGACGCCGAATGCCGCGAAGGGCGGCTCGTCGATGGAATTGGCCCAGTTGGACTTGTCGATGGCGAGGCCCTGGGTCCGCCGGCCGTCCTTGACGTTGGGGTCGAAAGGCACGTCGCGCGCCACCGCCGCGTTGAAGGCGCGAAGTGTGGAAAGCGCCGCCGCGCCGTCCACGCCCTCAAGCTTGGCCACCAGGTCTTCGAGCGTGCCGGCGGCCACCTTGGTCACCCGCTTGATGCGGTATTCGTCGCGCAGCAGATGCATCGTCTTGCGGTCGAACACCTGCCAGGCGAACTGACCCGGCTGTTCGAGGATCGCGCGGCCGTATTTGGCGTAGGTGTAATTGCGGAAATCGGCGCCCTCGTCCACGAAGCGCTGGCCGCGGGCATTGAGCATGATGCCGAAGGGGTAGGAATGCTTCTGAAAGCCGTCGCCCACGCCCAAGTCGCCGAAGGGCGGCGCGTTCATGTCCCAGCCGACGGCGTGGCAGCCCGACCAGTTGCCGTAGGGCATGGCGCCGATGTCGAGCGCCATGCGGATGCCGTCGCCGGTGTTGAAGCGCGTGCCGCGCACCCGCGCCAGGTCCCAGCCGGGGCCGAGATAGCGCGTCCGCCATTCGGCGTTGGACTCGAACCCGCCCGCCGCCAAGACCACGGCGCCGGCGGCAAGCCGGACCGTGACGCCGCCGATGCGGGCGGTGACGCCGGTGACGCCGGCGTCGCCGTGGATCAGCGACAGCGCGCGCGCGCGGTAGAGAATTTCGATCCCGGCGCCGGTGGCGGCCGCGGTCAACGCCTCCACCAGCCCCGGGCCGCCGCCCCAAGCCTCGACGGTGAGGCCGCCCCAGAACTTGAATTTGCCGTCCACCTTGAAGGCCTGGCGGCCGTAAATGGGCTGGAAGCGCACGCCCTGGTCCTTGAGCCACATCATGGTGGCGCGGCTCTGGGTCACCAAAAGCTCGCACAGTTCCGGGTCGGTGCGGTACTCGGTCACGCGGCCCATGTCGTCGAAGAACTGGGCCTCGGTGTAGGCGCCGAAATCGGTGCGCGCGAAGTCCTCAGGGCCAAGGTCCGGCATCAGGCGCCGCAAATCGTCGACGCCCTCATAGGTGAAGCGCATGGCGCCGGCGGTGAACATGGAATTGCCGCCGCGCTCGGTGAACGGCGCCCGCTCCAGCACCAGGACAGAGACACCGGAGGCGCGCGCCGCGAGCGCGGCGCAGAATGCCGCGTTGCCGGCGCCGACGACGATAACATCCCAGCGCCTTCCAGCCGCGTCAGTCATTTGGATGACGGCGCCGGGCGAGGAGGTGACGCGCTAGGGAATGCATGACACACCCCCCACCTTTGCCCTCCCCCGCCAGGGGGGAGGGAATATTGGGTGGCGGCAACCTCTTGCCCCCTCCCCCTCGATGGGCGCGGCGCGAACGCCATGGCGTTCCCAGGTTGGGTGTGATTCACCTCTATGCGAAAGTCGATACTAGCCGCCGATGCCCACCGATTTCAGCACCTGGCCGACGCGCGTCTGTTCGGTCTTTAGGTAATCGGCGAAGCCGTCGCCAGAGAGGTAATTGTCCTCCCAGCCCTTCTCCTTGAGCTTGGCCTGCCATTGCGGCGATTTGGCCATCTTGTCGATCTGCGCGACCAGATCCGCCCGCTGCGCCGGGTTAATCCCGGGGGCCGCGACGACCGCGCGCCAATTGCCGATGACAACGTCGAGCCCGGCCTCCTTGAAGGTCGGCGCATCGACGCCGGGAATGCGCTTCTCGCTGGAGACGCCGATGATCTTGAGCTTGCCGGCCTGCACCTGCGGGATGAATTCCGAGATGCTGTTGATGCCGAGGCTGACATGGTTGCCGAGGATCGCCGCCATCGCCTCGCCGCCGCCGGAATGGGCGACATAGTTGATCTTGCTGGCGTCGGCGCCGGCCGCCTTGGCAACCAGGCCGACGGTGATGTGGTCGGTCCCCCCCGCCGAGCCGCCGCCCCACGAAACGGCGCCGGTATTGGCCTTGAGGGCGGCGATCACGTCGGCCATGGATTGAATCTTCGCCTGCGGTGTCACCGCGACCGCCTGCCATTCGGAGGTCAGGCGGGCGATGGGCGTGGTTTCGGGCAGGGTCACCGGCGACTTGTTGGCGATGGTGGCGCCGACCATGACCAGGCCGGTGACCATGAGCGCGTTGCCGTCGCCGCGCTTGCGAATGAACTGGGCAAGGCCGATGGTGCCCCCGGCGCCGGCGACGTTTTCCACCTGGATCGACTTCGCCAGCCCGGCTTGCATCAGCACTTCCTGCATGGCGCGGGCGGTGGAATCCCAACCGCCGCCGGGCGCCGCGGGGGCCATGAGCGTCAGCGCGTCAGCGGCTTGCGCCGCGCCGCTAGCGCCCAGGGCCACGGCCAGCGCCGCCGCCAGGACGGCCGACCGGTACAAAGACCGCCCCGAAATGAATGATGTCATGGCTTCCTCCCTTGCAAAAAAAACTCGGTCGAGCATCGCCGAAAAACCAGGGCTAAGCAAGGCATGCGCCGGAGTCCGCCGTTGACTTCCGGTGCTTGCGGGCGAATTTGGCCCCCTCGCCCTTCGACAAGCTCAGGACGAGGCCGTAAATACAGTCCTCATGCTGAGCTTGTCGAAGCATGAGGACAGACTTACACGGGACGTGTTCTACGGTTCCGGGCGAGATTGAGCGGGCGATACCATGGCATCCGACGGCGATCCGCTTCCCCGCCTCCCCTGGTGGAATCCCGGCATCCATGCGCGCCGGCGCCCGCGCCTGTTGCAGCGCCAGGCGATCATGCGGAGATTGCGCGATTTCTTCGCGGCCCAAGATTTCGTCGAGGTGGAAACGCCGGCCTTGCAGGTGTCGCCGGGGCTGGAGCCGCATCTGATGGCCTTCACTACCGAACTGGTGGCCCCGGACGAGCGGCGTTCGCGCCTTTACCTGCACACCTCGCCCGAATTCGCCATGAAGAAGCTGCTGGCGGCGGGCGAGCCGCGCCTGTTCCAGATTGCCCGCGTCTTCCGCAATGGCGAGCGGTCGGACACCCACCATCCGGAATTCGCCATGCTGGAGTGGTACCGCGCCGGCGCCGACTACCGGGCGCTGATGGACGATTGCGAAGGGCTGCTGCGGGCAGCCGCGGACGCGGTGGGGGCGACGGCTCTTCGCTGGCGGGGCCGCGCCGCCGATCCGCGCCTGCCGGCGGAACGCATCACCGTCGCCGATGCTTTCGCGCGCCACGCCGGCATCGACGTGCTGGCGACCGCGCCGGCGGCGGCGGCGCCGGACGCGGCATTGTTGAAGGCCGAGGCGGAACGCATAAGCGTGCGCGTGGCCGAAGGCGACGACTGGGACGATATTTTCTTCCGCATCTTTCTCGACCGCATCGAGCCCCATCTTGGCCACCCGGCGCCGACGATCCTTTACGACTATCCGGTTTCCATGGCCGCCTTGTCGCGGCCCAAGGCGGAAGACCCGCGCCTGGCGGAGCGCTTCGAGCTTTACGTCGCCGGCCTGGAGCTCGCCAACGCCTTCAGCGAACTTACCGACGCCGATGAGCAGCGCCGCCGGTTCGCCGCCTGGCGGCAAATGAAGGAAGCGCGCTATGGCCGCGCCTATCCGGTGGACGAGGATTTTCTCGCCGCGCTGGCCGCCGTCCCGCCGCAATGCGCGGGCATCGCGCTGGGGGTCGACCGGCTGGTCATGCTCGCCACCGGCGCCGATCGGATCGAGGACATATTGTGGGCGCCGGTGGCCGAGCG
>CAZIVY010000250.1:0-10244 GCA_964542505.1 uncultured Rhodospirillaceae bacterium | reverse complement strand
ACAGGTGCTGATGCTGTTCGGCGACGGCTCCATTACGGGCGGCATGATCCCGAAGCTCGAAACCTGCCTCGAGGCGGTGCGCGGCGGCGTGCAGGCGGCGCACATCCTGGACGGGCGCGTCCCGCACGTGCTGCTGCTGGAAATCTTCACCGAGCACGGCGTCGGCACCATGATCGCCGCCGAGCCGGCGCAAGGATAGCGCCGCATTCAACTGACTTGCGTGGCCGTCCGTGCTTCGAGACTCCGCGCGGCTTGCGCGCCGCGCGGCCCTCAGCACGAACGGGTGTTTCTTTGTTCCGTTCGGCCGGAGGAGCCTGCGCAGCAGGCGTCTCGAAGGGCGAACGGAAAAGAGTCAACCCGCCGGTTTTTTCACTACCCGGCGAACAGCGCCCAGCAGTCGGCAAGCTCGCGCTCGCTCATGGGGTAGTCGACGCCGCGGCGGGCGTTGAGCATTTCTCGCGGCGGCACGAGGCCGATGCGCGCCTGCAGGCGCACCGCCGTGCGCATGCCGATCCCCGCCTTCCAGGCCAGCGCGACGATCGCCTTGGCGCTGCGCGAGGCGATGAGACGGGTTACGGTTTCCGCCGGCTGGCCGGTGCGGATCGCCAGCGCCGCGCCGACAAAGGCGCGGTCGCCGCTTTCGATGGCCTCCATGATGCAGGCTTCGTCCAATTTGCCGCCGGCGTGCAGCGCCGAGGCCCGCACCGCGGGATCGTTTTCGTCCGGGCCTAACGGCGCGTCCTTCAGGCGCTGCCGCACCTGGCGGCGGATCGCGGTTTCGGTCGCTTCATCGACGTCCTGGCGCCGGCAAAGCAGGTCCACCAAGGCGGCGGCGACGAAACCGGCGATGCGGCGGATGGCGCGCACCGAAAGCTCGGCCCGCATGACCAGCGGTTCGTGCAGCGCCGCCGCTTCCGCGGCGCATTCGACGATGCGATCCATGGCGTCGTCGCGGACCTTCGCCCCGGCGTTGGCGAGCAGGGCGGCGAGGGCGGGCACTTCGAGGGTGGCGACCACCGCGTCCGCCACCTCGGCGCTCAACGCCTCGCGGCGGGCGATGGCGCACAAGCGTTCGTCAACGGCGCCCTTGGCTACGATCTCGAGCAAATCGTGGTCGGACAGCAAGGGCGAATATTCGAGGATGGGACAGGAGACAATGGTTTCCAGGTCGTGCGCCAGCGCCAGGATCACCGAGCGGGGCGCGTGGCGGGATCGTTTCAGCTCCTCGGCCAGGATGGCGCGCACGCGCGGCAACTGGTCTTTCGCCAACACTTCGAGCGCCGCCAGCGCCAGGTCGCGGAGCCGCGCGGCGCCAGCGGGCGAAAGCTCGGGCACCAGGCGCGCCACCTTGCGCGCCAGTTCGCAGCGCACATCGTCGTCCTGGTCGCTGGCCAGGTTCAGATTGGCCTGGCCAGGGGTGGACACATTGCGCGCGATTTCGCGGCGAATTTCGGGCGATTTGTCGTCGGCCAGGTAATAGAGAATCTCCGGCCGCGTGTCGGGGCGGCAGGCCAGGCCGCGGCGGGCGGCGGCGTCGCCGCCATGGGCGATGGCGCGCGCCTCTTGATAGGCTATGCCGGTCAGCGGCTTGTTCATGCTTACCCTCGGGCGGGCGCGACCATCGGGCCGGGATCGGTTATGCTGGCGCCCACACGCAGACTAAGGGCTGGCCTTTTAACAGGTTGTAAATTCGGCATCCGCTCATGGACGACAACGGTCCCGCCAACGCCTGGCGCGCCCGCGACTTGCCCGGCCGCAAGCGCGTGGCGGCGTGGGTGTTCGACCTCGACAACACGCTCTATCCGGCGGGGAGCAACCTGTTCTTGCAGGTGGACGAGCGCATCGGCCGCTTTTTCGCCGAGCGATTCGGGATCGACCGCGAGGCCGCGCGGGCGATGCAAAAACGCATGTTCCGCGACTACGGCACCTCGCTGCGCGGCCTGATGACCGAACACGGCATGGCGCCGGAGCCCTATCTCGAATTCGTGCACGATATCGACGTCAGCGTGGTGCGGCCGGCGCCGGCGCTGGACGCGGCGCTGGCCCGGCTGGAAGGGCGGAAGTACGTGTTCACCAACGGCTCCACGGCGCACGCCGAGCGCATCATGGCGCGGCTGGGCATAAGGCGCCATTTCGACGCCGTGTTCGACGTCGCCGCCGCGGACTATGTGCCGAAGCCCTTCCCCGCCGCCTATGAGCGCTTGATCGCCGCACTCGGCATCGATCCGGCCAAGGCTGTTTTCGCCGACGACATCCTGCGCAATCTCGAACCCGCGGCGCGCATCGGCATGACAACCCTGTGGGTCGCCGAGGCGACCACGCCGCCGGCCGACTATGTGCATCACGTGGCCCCCGATCTCGCCGACTGGCTGACGCGGATCGCGGACGGCGATTGACAACCGTTCATCGCCGCCTATTGTCCCTCGCCATGACCGACACCGACACGCTGCAACCGCTTATCGACGAGGCCTGGGAACGGCGCGAGGCCCTCAACCCCGGCAACGCGGAGCCCAAGCTCCGCCAGGCAGTGGAGCAGGTCCTGGCGGCGATGGACAAGGGGCAAGCGCGCGTCGCCGAGAAACGCGACGGCGCATGGCATGTGCATCAATGGCTGAAGAAGGCGGTGCTGCTCTCCTTCCGCCTGAACGACGCCCGGCCCATCGCCGGCGGGCCGGACGGGGCGCCCTGGTTCGACAAGGTGGCGTCCAAGTTCGCCGGCTGGGACGAGGCGCGCTTTCGCGCCGCCGGCTTTCGGGCCGTGCCCAATTGCACCGTGCGCCACAGCGCCTATGTGGCGCCGGGCGTGGTGCTCATGCCCTGCTTCATCAATGTCGGCGCCTATGTGGACAGCGGCACAATGATCGACACCTGGGCGACGGTGGGAAGCTGCGCCCAGATCGGCAAGAATTGTCACATCTCCGGCGGCACCGGCATTGGGGGCGTGCTGGAACCGCTGCAGGCCAATCAGGCCAATCCGGTGATCATCGAGGACAATTGCTTCATCGGCGCGCGGGCGGAAGTGGCGGAGGGCGTGATCGTCGGCGAAGGCGCGGTGCTGTCCATGGGGGTCTATATCGGCGCCTCGACCCGCATCGTCGACCGCGCCACCGGCCAGGTGCATATGGGGCGGGTGCCGCCATACGCGGTGGTGGTGCCGGGCGCCATGCCTGGCAAGCCATTCCCCGATGGCTCGCCCGGACCCTCGCTCTATTGCTGCGTGATCGTCAAACAGGTGGACGCGGCGACGCGGGCGAAGACGGCGATCAACGATTTATTGCGCGGTTAGATTTAGCGACCAACGCGCACCCAGCCCACAGCGGGATCGCGGCAGGCGACGGCCAGTTCGGCGACAACTCTTTTTGTCGTCGCCACCGATTCCCGGTACTCGCGGCAAAAAATACCATCGGTGGTGCGAAACGTGCGCACCGGCGTGATCGAGCCGCCGAAACCGGTGGCGCGGCTTTTCCAGTTGGCGACCCGCCAGCTCAGTTCGCTCTCCAGCGTCCGCCGCATCAGGTCGACGGCCGCGGTCGCGTCGCCGCTGTCAAGTTCGGCGTAAATTTCCGGATGACCCGCCGTGGCCAGTACTTGCGCGCGAACCGATGCCGTCGTGAGCGCGACCAGCCACAAGCACATGAGCGCGGAGGCCGCCAGCGCCTGCGGCCGCCCGAGGACGGATCGCGAGATCACTTCCAGCCCCCGGAGATCGCTTGCGCTTCCTCCTGGGAACTGAGATTGGGGCCAACCTGACTTACGCCGCCCCGACCGCCTTTGCCGCCACCGGCGCCGGGGCTAGGACCAGGACTGGGCGCGCCCACCGACGTGCTGGGCGACGCACCTGGCGACGTACCGGGGGAACCAGAGCGCGAGGATTCGCCGCGGCCGCTGCTGCTGCTGCTGCCGCTGCTGCTTCCGCCGCCTTTGCCGCCGCCATCGCCGCCGCCGCCCTTGCCATCGCCACCGCCGCCGCCCCCGCCATCGCCACCGCCACCGCCCTCCCCGTCGCCCCCGCCGCCCCCCTCGCCGCCGCCACCACCGCCACCGCCGCCGCCGCCGCCGCCGCCGCCACCGCCACCGCCGCCATCGCCATCTTTGGCGTAGGCGGCATTCGCCCAGGCGGCGTCGGCGCTGAACTTAAGGGCGATAGGGGCCGCCGCCAGAAACATGGCCAGCGCGCAAGCCGACATCCAGCGTCCAGCGCTGAGCGCAAAGGCAGTTTGGGGTGCAAAGGCGGCCTGGGGCGCGGTCGCGCGCACTGGCGGCGCTCGCGGCCCTGAAACCGAAACGACACGATCAGAGGACGAAAGCATGATTTCTCCGGCTGGCTTGGCCATGTCCGACTACTCCGAGTTCAAGCGCATCGCAACCCCTTAGCCCCTCCTGCCCATGCCCTGCCTTACGCGTCCGCCGTTAATGAATTCCAGCTTTTTCCATTCTGGCGTTCGACGACGTTTGGCCCGTCGCCAGCCTTCAATAGGAATCGCATCCTGTAATCGAAGCGCTGCCGGCGCTCAAGCGAATCAGAATGCCGCCATGCCTAGACAACACTTCAGGCGCTTTTTCCTTCCGCGGGCGAGCATGGCCTGTAATCAACTTTCAATTCCTTTATGACTGTTTGCCTTGTGAGGGAAAAGGGCCGAATTGCCGTTCGCGACGGGATGGAAACGAGATGTGGCGTGTTTTCCGTATGAGGACCCTTCCTCCCCGCCGACGTGGCGGCCGGGTATGCTTGGCGCTGGATCGCGCCGGCAGGGGAGAGTAAGGGCCCTTGGACGCGCAATTGCGTTCCCACATGTCGAGCTTGCTGCCCCGGCTCAGGCGCTTTGCCTTGGCCCTGACGGGGTCGCGGGACGAGGGGGACGATTTGGTTCAGGCGACCTATGAGCGGGCCATTACCCATATCGGCCAGTGGGAGCCGGGAACGCGGCTTGACAGTTGGATGTACCGCATCATGCGGAACACCCACCTCAACGTCCTGCGCGGCCGCAAGGTGCGCGGCACGACGATCGATCCCGATGACGCCGAGGAGTTGCTGGGGGTCGATGCCGTGCCGGGCATGGAGGCGCGGTTGACCTTGGCGAAGGTGCGCCGGTGCATGGAGCAGCTACCGGAGGAGCAGCGGGCCATTCTCATGCTCGTGTGCGTGGAAGGCCAGACCTATGACGAAGCGGCGGCGACGCTGCAACTGCCATTGGGCACGGTGACCAGCCGCTTGGCGCGCGCCCGTTCGGCGCTGCGCGCGATGATGGATGGCCGGCCGGCGGCCCCGGCGGCGGAACCGGGTAGCGACCGATGACCGGCGGGATCGAATTCGAGACCTTGATGGCTTATGCCGACGGCGAACTGGACGCCGAAGGTGTAAGCCGCGTCGAGGCGCGCCTGGCGACCGACGCCGGCGCGGCCAGGATCGTGCGCAAGCTGCGCGAGGACGCGGCGCTGGTGCGCGGCGCCTACCAGGGCACGCTGCGGGAGAAGACGCCGGAATCCTTGAGGAAACGCATCGACGCCCTGTTCGACGCCGCCAGCGAGGAATCCCGCGTGGTCGCGTTTCCGCCACGGGCGGGCGTGGGGCGGTGGGCGGCCCGGGCGCCGGTGGCGCTGGCGGCTTCGATCGCCGCTCTGGCGGTGGGTTTCCTGGTCATCTACCAGGTCCTCGATTGGCGCCTGGAAAACGAAATGGCGCGGATCGAGATCCTGCGCGCGCAGGACCAGAAAATGCTCGCCGAAGCCGTTACCCAGGCGCTCGAACGGCAGGTCAGCGGCGCGGCGCTGGAATGGCGCAACCCGCGAAGCGGCAACCGTGGCGCGGTGACGCCGGTGCGCACCTTTCGCAACGCCGACGGGCAGTGGTGCCGCGAATACGCCGAAACCACCACCCTGGGCGAGCGGGAAGAAACCTGGCACGCCATCGCCTGCCGCGACACCGGCGGCGCCTGGCGCGACCGCGTGCGCTATCTGCCGGATGCCTGATAGCCGCTAGACACGGCGATTGACCGCGGCGGCGGGCGCGGTCTAAACCCGCGCCATGGACATTCCCGACGCCGCGGACGCCCTGGGCGTCGCCCGCGCCTTGATCCGCTGCCCGAGCGTGACGCCGGACGAAGGCGGCGCCATCGCCCTCTTGCAGCGCATCCTCGGCCAGCGGGGATTCACCTGCCATCGGCTGCGCTTCGAAAGTCCGGGCGAGGCGGCGGTGGAAAATCTCTACGCCCGCATTGGCATTGCGCGGCCCAATTTCTGCTTTGCCGGCCATACGGACGTGGTGCCGGCAGGCGACCGCGCCGCCTGGTCGGCGGACCCCTTCGGCGCGGAATTGCGGGACGGTATCCTTTACGGCCGCGGCGCCGCCGACATGAAAGGCGCCATCGCCTGCTTCGTCGCCGCGGCGGCGCAGGTCATCGACGAGCGCCGGGGCCGCCTTCCCGGCTCCATCAGCCTGCTCATCACCGGCGACGAAGAAGGCAAGGCGGTGAACGGCACGGTCAAGGTGCTGGAGTGGCTGGCGGCGCGGCAGGAGGCGATCGACGCCTGCGTCGTCGGCGAGCCCACCAACCCCGAGCGCCTCGGCGACATGATCAAGATCGGCCGCCGCGGATCGCTGCACGGTCATCTGCGGGTGCGGGGCGTTCAAGGCCATGTGGGTTACCCGCATCTGGCCGACAACCCCATCCCGCGAATCAGCCGCCTGTTGGTGGCGCTGGCGGAGGGCAGACTTGACGGCGGCGACGCGCATTTCGAGCCCTCGACGCTCGCCATCACCACCGTGGACGTGGGCAACAAGGCCAGCAACGTCATTCCCGCCGAGGCGCGCGCCAGCTTCAACATCCGTTTCAATACGCTGCACACGCCGGCATCGCTGGAGGCGTGGCTCAGGAAACGCCTGGACGGCGCCGGCGGCGCCTACGACCTGCGGGTGGAGCCGTCCTCGCTCCCCTTCCTGTGCGAGCCGGGAGCCCTGTCCCAGTCGCTGGCGGCGGCGGTGGCCGAGGTCGCCGGCCGCCAGCCGGCGCTTTCCACCAGCGGCGGCACGTCGGACGCGCGCTTCATCCGCGCCTATTGCCCGGTGGCGGAATTCGGCCTGGTGGGGAAAACGATGCACCAGATCGACGAGCGGGTGGCGGTGGCCGATCTCGAATTGCTGACGCGCATCTACCGGCGCGCCATCGAAAACTATTTCGCCGCCTGATGCCCAACATCTGATGCCCAACATCGCCAACATCCTTCGCGCCGCCTTCGGGGCGGGACGCCTGGCGCTCCGCGATCCGGCGGGAATGCAGTTTTTCGATTTGAGCTTCGAGGGGTTTTGGCGCTCTTTCTTCGCCTACGTCCTGGTGGCGCCGCCTTTCCTGGTCATGGCCTTGATGCGGATCGAGGGCGAAGGCCGCGACCTCGGCCTCTTCGCGCTCGCCAAGGCGCTCAGCTACGGGGCGAGCATCATCGCCTTCCCGGTGGCCATGATCGCCGTCGCGCGCGCCTTCAACCTCAAGGCGCACTACGTGCCGTTCGTCGTCGCCTACAATTGGAGCCAGATCGTCGTCATGGGGGTGGCGCTGCCGGTGGCGCTGTTGGGCGCGGTCCTGGCGTTGCCGACGGCGATCGAACTGGCGTTGAGCCTCGCGGTGCTGGCGTGGGCGCTTTACTATCTGTGGTTCATCGCCCGCGTCGCGCTGCAAGCCAATGCGCAACTGGCCGCCGCCGTTACCGCGCTCGAATTCGCGCTGAGCTATTTCGTTCAGTCGGCGGTCGAATCGAGGTTCGTTCCGTAGTCCACGCGCACCAGATAGAGCCCCGAAGCCGGGGCCGTGGGCCCGGCGGCGGCGCGGTCGCGGGCCTTGAGCGCGCCCGCAAGATCGGCGGGGCTCCATTTGCCCTCGCCCACCAGTTTCAGCGACCCCACCATCGCCCGCACCTGATGATGCAGGAACGAACGCGCGGTGGCGCTCACCACCACCTCGTCGCCGCCGCGGGCGACGTGGAGCACGTCCAGGGTCTTGACCGGCGATAGCGCCTGGCAGGTGGCGGCGCGAAACGAGGAGAAATCGTGCCGCCCCACCAGCATTTGCGCCGCGGCCTGCATCGCCGCCGCGTCGAGCGCCATGGGCAGGTGCCAGACGCGCTCGCGGTCGAGGATGGGCGGCGCGGCGCGGGTCAGGATGCGGTAGCGGTAGTGGCGGCGGCGGGCATCGAAGCGGGCGTGGAAATTGCCCGCCACCCGCTCGCAGGACAGCACCACGGCGGGGGCCGGGCGCAGATGGAAATTGGTGGCGTCGATCACCGTTTGCGGCGGCCAGTCGCGCGCCAGGTCGAGGTGCGCCACCTGCCCGCTGGCATGAACGCCGGCGTCGGTGCGCCCGGCGGCCACGGCGGTAACGGTCTCGTTGGCGAAGCGGAAGACCGCTTCTTCCAGCGCCTGTTGCACGGAAAAGCCGTTCTCCTGGCGCTGCCAGCCGACAAAGCCGCCGCCGTCATATTCGAGCACAAGCCTGTAGCGAGGCATGGCGATCAAACGAGATGGGCGCCGCGCAGCAAGGGATAGCCGCGCAGGAAGGCCGCCGCCGGCTGGGGCGCGCGGTCCGGGCGCTGCACCACATCGAGGCGCAGCGCGCCCTCGCCGCAGGCCACCGTCGCCTGCTCGTCCACTACCTCGCCGGGCGCGCCCGACATCTCCACCGGCGTCGCCGCGCGCACCTTGATGCGCTCGCCGCCATGCATGCACCAGGCCCCGGGCGAGGGATTGAACGCCCGAATCTGGCGGTCGATGGCCGCCGCCGGCCGGCGCCAGTCGATGCGGCCTTCATCGGGCGCGATCTTGGCCGCGTAGGTCGCTCCGGTGGCTGATTGCGGCTTGGGAATCAGCGTGCCGGCGGCGATGCCGGCCAGGGCCGCCACCATCATCTCCGCCCCGCGTTCGGCCAGGCGCGCCGCCAGATCCACCGCCGCCTCGCGCGGCCCGATCGCAAGCCGCTCGCGCAACACCACCGGGCCGGTATCGAGCCCCGCGTCCATGCGCATGATGCAGACGCCGGTTTCGCTGTCGCCGGCCTCGATGGCGCGCTCCACCGGCGCGGCGCCACGCCAGCGCGGCAGCAACGATGGGTGCAGGTTGAAGCAACCGAGCCGGGCCGCCCCCAGAACGGCGGGCGGCAACAACAGACCATAGGCCACGACCACCGCCGCATCGGCGTCAAGGGCGGCAAAGGCCGCCTGTTCGTCCGCCGACTTCAGGCTGGCCGGCGTGCGCACGGGAATGCCGCGCGCCGCCGCCGCCTCGTGCACCGGGGATGGGCGCGTGCGCTGGCCGCGCCCGGCGCGGCGCGGCGGCTGGCTGTAGACGGCGGCGATCGAATGGCCCGCGGTCTGCAAGCGATCGAAGGTCGGCAGCGCGAACGCGGGCGTGCCCATGAACACCAGCCGCAATGTCATCGCGGTGGCGTAATCAGGCGGAAACCTCGACCTTTTGGCGCTTCGCCTTGGTCAGCCGGCGCAAGATGATGTTGCGCTTCAGCGCCGACACATGATCGACGAAAAGCACGCCCTGCAAATGATCCATTTCGTGCTGAATGCAGACGGCGAGCGTATCCTCGGCGTCGAGTTCGCGCATGTCGCCCTGATAATCGAGAAAGCGCACCTTGATCGCCACCGGACGCACGACTTCGGCGAACTGCTCGGGGAGCGACAGGCAGCCTTCCTCGCAGGCTTGCGTTTCCTCCGATGTCCAGACGATTTCCGGGTTGACCAGGAACAAGGCCTCGCGCTTTTCCCCCTTGTGCGTCACGTCGATGACGATGACGTTCTTGGGCACGCCCACCTGGATCGCCGCCAGGCCGATGCCGGGCGCCGCGTACATGGTTTCCAGCATCGCATCCATCAGCCGGCGGATTTCGTCGTCCACTTCGGCTACCGGGTGCGATTTCTGCTTCAGGCGCTTGTCGGGCGCGACGATGATGGGCAAAAGGGCCATGGTGCTGCCTGCCAGATAAGCGAGCGCCCCGGTCGCGTCAAGGCGACTCGTCGGTCAGGTTGTCCTCACCCTGAGCCTGTCGAAGGGTGGGGTCATGCTAGACTGAAAGAAAAGCGGAGCCGCCTTGTGGATATTCTCGCTATTGCCGCCGCCGTCATTGCCGTCGCCCTGATCGGGATGCTGGGGATCGTGCTGGTCCGCCACAGCGAGCTGGTGGGCCAGTTGCGCCAGCTGAACGAGGTCGGCGGGCGCGCCGGCCGCGACCTCGCCGCCAGCGTCGAGA
>CAZIVY010000249.1:0-38856 GCA_964542505.1 uncultured Rhodospirillaceae bacterium | reverse complement strand
TCTTTTGCAAGCCCGCGCGCTACCGGACGGAGTGACGGCGGGTTGAGCGGCGCAAGCAAGCCCCGCGATCCCGCGCCGGACGAGACAGGCCAGCCCCCCTGGCGGCTTCGCGCGTGAGCGGGGGCAATCTCATTGCGGGGCACGCGAAAACCAGGCGGGATTTTGGCTGCTGTGGGAGATTTTCGGCCATGACTTACGCCAAAGCCAGCATGGAATCCCGCGAGCGCAAGTTTGCCACGCTTGTTTCCACAGGCTGGACCTACACCGACGCCTATCGGCAGGTCTTCACCAAGCGCAAGAATTGGACCCCGGAAGCGCTCCGGGTGGCGGCGTGCCGGTTCGCCAAGCGGGGTAACGTGATGCTAACAGTCCGCGCCTTTGTCGATGCGGCGAGAATTTCCTCGATGGACTCCGTTGGGCGGTTCCTGGCCGATCTATTGGCCGATTACGAGGCGGCGAAGGAGGCTGGCAATCATACGGCAGTCGCCGCGCTTCAGCGCATCCGGGCGCAAGTCCACGGCCTGCTCAGGGATCACCTTGTCCTGCATCCGGCCGACGAACTCGACGACGAAGCGTTGATTCAGCGGATTGCCGGCGGCGATGCATATGTCGCGGGGTTTATCCGACGGCGCATTGGACGCGCCGGGTTCGACGCCTGATCTAACGGGCCTGGCGCCCCCCCGGTGGCAAGCGGCGCGATTTCGCGGCCTGGCGGGCACGCGGCGGCGCTGACGGCCTATGCCAGCCGGAAATGAGGGCCGGGGTATCGAACGGCAGGTCGGGGGCCGATTAGGGAACCCGACGGGTACGGCAACACGCGCTGTGCAGGGGGTATTCGGCAAATCGTGTTCTCTTCGCGGACACTCATATCGGCAACTCAGTGCCCGAATAGTCGATGCCGATTGCGCGGGCGAAGAAGGGCGTCTCACGCCGCCGCCTTGAAGCGCTCGAAGCGCAAGGCGAGCCGGTCTCGATCCGGACAGTCCTTGGGGCGGTTCGGCAAATGGATGGTTCCGCCCTTCAACTGTTTCAGGGCTTCGAGCATCGGGCCATCATTCCGCCCGAGCAGCCGCTCGGACACATGCAGCCGATAGTCAGGGTCGATGCCGATCAGGTGGGCATCGAAGGCGGCGTGATGGATTTTCGACAATGGGATGCCGTTGGGCACCACTGGCTGTCCGAGCCGCTCGTCCGTGTCCGCAACGATGTGGGCGGCGTCCAACAGCATCGGCTCAGGCAGGCCCGACAGCGCGCAACGGCCATTATAGGCGGTGATGACGGCTTCGCGGAACGACGCCTGATGCAGCCGTTGCTTGACTGCGCGCAGGGCGTAACGCCGTTCCAAGGCATTCTCGGGCGGCGCCAGCGCCTCTTGACCGGGCACTCCGAACGCGACCCGCGCCATTAACGCCTTGGCGTCCCACCCGGAAATGAAGGCCGGAAGCATGGCTTGGTAGCGGCCCGGCGCAATTCCGAGGAAATAGATGATCGGTATCCGCTTCTCAAACGCCTCGCGAAGCCAGCGGTTATCAGCGGCATCGGGGTCCTTGCCCATAAAGGCGTAGTCGATCGACTCGTCGCCCTCAAAAATCTGGCGATGCACCTCGCGCTGATCGTCATACCAGACCTTGCCGCCCGGCTTCGGAAAGACGGTCCTGATCGAAAGCAAGAACCGCATCTGCTTTGGCTTGAAGATGCCGCGCTGTGGATTGATGAGCGGTATTCGCTCACCCTCGAAATAGAAGCCGGGCTTCAACTCGGTGGCGGTCAGGTGATCGTGAACCTCGCCCAACCTTCGCACATGCTCGACGGCCGCCATGCGCATCAAGGCGTCCCGGTCGCCATCTGTCATAGGCGCCACCGATCATCCCCTAAAACAATGATCGTTGTGCCAGGTCAGGGCGTTTGGATCAGGACGTTGGCCGATTTCCGCCGGCGCGCTGATTCGTTGACCGTGAAGGGCGTAATAGTGTTTGCCGTTCTCAAACTCTTCCCGAATCCGCCGGCTAACCTCGAAGCGAAGGTCGGGCGTAACCGTCACATAGCCGGCGTCGAACAGGCTATGAATATCGCGCCGTAGCAAGAGCCCATTCCGAGCCTCGTGCTCACCACCATCGCTATACGGACGGATATGCGCCGCTTCGAGAGCTGGCAGCGTCCGCTCCTGCGTGACCGCGCAGCGCCGAAGGTAGATGTCTGTAACCAGCACGCGGAATGCGCCTTGTCCGAGCCGGGGCCGGATAAGGTGCGGCTCTCCAAATCGCTCGCTGGCCTCGGGCATCCCCGGACCGAGGTGCCGGTTCAGGCGATCGTTGACCGCTTCCCACAGATCAAAACCGTCAGCATTGCCTGTGTTGTAGGTCTTGAAAGATACGATGTTCGGTGACCAGCCTGGCGGCACGGGAATCCAATCGGGTTCCTCGAAGAAGAAGGGCTGGGTCAGGATGCGGCAACCGATCGCAAAGTCGCCCCGGTCGCTCTCACCGGTTCTGCGATAACGGCCAATGCGCACACGCATCTCCTGCGCCGAACGCGCGCCGTTCGCTTCGCCGAACGCTGCCCAGGCGAGGGAGCAGGGCAGCACATTGGCATGGGCGAATATCCCGCCGCCAACGATCACATTGCGGGGCGCATGTAGCTTGAACAGAAACATCTCGCCGGGCTGGAGCGCGCGGAAATTCGCCGCTGAAGGTGCCCAGAAGTTGACCTCGCTGAGGTTCGGATGCCGACGAAGCATCTCGAACCAATCATCATCGGTGACGGCGACTACGAGGTTGATGCGCATCCTGCTGGACGCCCAAGGTTAGCAATCGCTAACGTGACGCTCTATAATAGACTCAAAGAGACGGCGCGCGGGCATTTCGATGGCACGAGGAATCAAGACCGGCGGCAGACAGAGGGGCACGCCGAACAAGTTCACCCGCAGTTTCCGGCACGCGGTTCTCCTCGCCTTTGAGGCTGTCGGTGGCCACGCCGCGTTCGCCGCCTGGGCGCGGGAAAACCCGACTGAGTTCTACCGGATCGCGGCACGACTGATACCGACAGAAATCGTGGCGCGGCAGGAGACGGCGGTCCTTCACCTGGCTTTTGGCGCCGCCTGCCACGGGTCGGCGCTGGTCGAAACCAGGGGGAACGGCGGCGCAGCTTCCCTGATCGAGCACCGGCCGGCGTAAACCTCGCCTTTGCGCCCTACTGCACGCCTTCATGTAGCTTCCTGCCACGCTGCAACTCGTCTATGGCGCGCAGGATGCGCTTCCATGCGGATTGGCCCTCGATATCACCTTTCGCCAGTAGCTCGTCGGCGCGCATCGCGGCGAACAGGGGCGCGTCGTCGCCGCGCCGGTCTATCATCAGCTTGGCCGAGCGATAGATGTCCTTCTCGCGGATCATCGCTGTTTCTTCTTTCGCCAGTCCCACGGCGCCTCGAACTCGCCGGCCCATACCCCCTTCCCGGCTTTCTTCGCCGCATCCTCGGCCCAAATGTAATCTCTTGAGTATTCCCGGTAGGCGAGCGCCCAGCCTTCGAGCGCCAGCCATGCGCTTAGGTCTTCCGCCCCGATCCTGCACACTGCTACGGCCCGGCCATACCTGTCGGTGTCGCGCTGGTCGCAACTGACGGTCTGGCGCCCAATCTTGTCCGCCAACGCCACGGCAGCCTTCTGGCCGCACCGATAGGTCTGGCCGCCAGCCTTGCAGTCCTGCCCGCTCTCGGGGGCGTCGATTCCGTGCAGGCGGATGCGCCGGCCGTGGATTTCAATGGTATCGCCATCAATCACGGAGGCCTGGCCCGCGATCTCGGCTGTTGCCGGCGCCGGTCGAGTTGGGGCTGGCATCGCTTGCGGCGGCGCTTCTCGTGCGCCTCGGAGTGCCCGCTCGGCTTCGACTTTGGAGGCGAAGGACTGGCCGGCCAACGCGCCTCGGTGGCAATGGTAGCCGCCGACCTTCCGGTCGTGGTGGCAACCTAGGCCGTCAAGGCCACCACCGTGAGCAAGAACATTCGTTGCAGGGAGCGTCAAGAAGCTCGCCAATGCGAGTATCAAGAACGGGCCTACTAGGACTTGCGGCCTATGTAGTCGGTGCAATTGAGCCTCTTGCTTGTTTGACTCATCAATATAGTACATACTTGAAAACCGTGCTCAGGAAGCAAGTGAAAAAGGAGGAACGACGTGGGTAAGAAGCGTCCATTTCTTTCACCATTGGCGGTTTCGGTGGCAGCGCTCTTGTCGCTTGCGTTGGGAACGTCCAGCGCATCAGTGATTCCCGAGACGACACAGGCGGTACAAGCGGAGTCGGCCTTAACTGGGAACGGACAATTGGTTGATGAATTCGTCTTGGAACGGAGCGACGGGTCGCCGATCCAAACCACGTACCACCGTTCGCATATGTCGCATCAGTCGCATCAGTCGCACTCAAGCCACTATTCGCACTATTCGTCCAGTCAGTGACGAACGTGGCCGATGGGCGGGCCGTCGCAGGAGCTTCTGCAATAGTTTCGTTTTCGACAAAGGTCTACGACCTCGAAACGGTAAAAAAAGCTGCCTATCGGTTGACCAATCTTGCGGCGTTCGACTTCTCCATATCGGACGCCGAAATTTCTTGTACCGTCACAGTTCTTCCGGGCAAGGATGCGGAAACGGTTGAGCGCGTTGTCAACGAGTTTCGCAATGAAGTACTAGACCAGGACTTGCGGCGCACTGTTGCGCGAGAAACCGAGGCTGCGCGTAACGCCATCTTAGCCTATGCCTTCTCTAGGACAGGTCTCCAGGGAGATGACCGGTAGATTTCTCTCGCTGGACCATTTCGAAGCTCCGCTAGCTGACGGCTACAAGCTTCTGCCCTTCCGGTTCACACGACTCGATGAAAACGATTACGTCGCCACCAATCAGGCCGGTGAGTTTGTCGTCCTAGATAGAACCACCCTTGCCTCATTCGTTCGCCATCAGTTGCCGACGTCCTCTGCATGGTTCGGCGACTTGAAGGCGAAGCACTTTCTCACAGATGGCGACTCAGACATTGCGGCCGATCTCTTGGCGCTGAAAGTCAGGACGAAGCTAAAGCGGTTAGCGGACTTCACTGGCTTGCACATGTTCGTTGTTTCATTGCGATGCGAACATTCGTGCGGCTACTGCCAAGTATCGCGACGAAGCAGCGATAAGGTCGCTTTCGATATGACACTCGAGACTGCGGACAAGGCATTGGAGCTCGTGTTTCGTTCACCATCGCCACACCTCAAGATCGAATTCCAAGGCGGCGAGCCATTACTAAATTTCGACTTGATCCGACACGTCGTCATAGAGGCGAAGCGCGTAAACGAGACGGCGAAACGCGCCCTGGAATTTGTCATCACATCGAACCTCGCGCTTATCACGAATGAAATTCTTTCGTTTTGCCGTGAGCACAACATCCTTATATCGACATCGCTGGATGGTCCGCGCGATTTGCACAACAAGAACCGCCCACGGCCCGGCGGCGATAGTTACGACCGAACGATTGCCGGCATCAACCGAGCGCGCGCCATGCTTGGGCGTGATCGAGTAGGTGCACTCATGACTACGACGGCGCGTAGTTTGGATCGTGTCCGCGAAATAATCGATGAGTACGTGGCACAGGGGCTAGAAGGCATCTTTTTGCGGCCACTCTCGCCGTATGGCTTCGCCATCAAGACGAAGATGCATGCGGCGTATGACGCGGAAAAGTGGCTGCGCTTCTACAAGGAGGGACTCAATTACATAATCGAATTGAATCGCGGCGGGTACTTCTTCCCGGAGCACTATGCCGCCACGATCCTAACTAAGATGCTGACGCCCTTCGATGCGGGCTACGTCGATTTAACGAGTCCGTCCGGGATCGGCATCGCTGCAGTTGTTTACAACTACGATGGCGACGTGTATGCAGCAGACGAAGGCCGAATGTTGGCAGAAATGGGCGATAAGACGTTTCGCCTTGGCAATGTCCACTCGGACAGCTACGAATCCATCTTCCTGTCTGATGCACTGCTCGATCCGCTAGAAGCGTCTTTCGCGGGGTCGGCGCCAATGTGCTCCGAGTGCGCGTTCGAACCATATTGTGGTGCCGATCCTGTGTTCCACCACGCCACTTGGGGCGACTTCGTTGGCCGTAAGCCGCTGTCGGACTTTTGCAATCGGAACATGGCAATCTTCCGGCACCTAATCACGCTGATGCGGCAGGATGAAGAAGTGCGCCGCGTCTTCCTTGGCTGGGTTAGGCGGTAGCATGCTGAAACTGCGCAGCGGCGGGCTTGAATTCCTCAATGTGCCAACGGACCGTGGCCGATTCGTTGTCCGACTGACAACAAACCCGCTCCGGCCGGCTCCGCTCAAAGCGCGAGAAGCGTTCTTGGTCAACAGTGGTGTCGCACCGGATGGATTCTCTCTCTATGTCTATCTTCGTAACTCGGGCTTTGTAGGTACACCGCCAGAAGGAGCTTCGGCAGTCGTATTGCCTGATGATTACCAGTACCTTGGCGACGGTGACGTTTTAGGATTCGATCAGAGGGACGGAACAATTCGTGTCCTCTATCGTCGCAACTCGCCACACAACAGTTTTCTTGTGACGGAGCGCTGTAATTCGTATTGCCTTATGTGTTCGCAGCCGCCGCGAGATGTACAGGATTCGTGGATTGTTGACGAAATTTCGGAAGCAATTCCGCTTATTGATCCCGCGACCCGCGAGATTGGATTCACAGGCGGCGAACCGACATTGCTCGGCGACCGTTTTATTGATCTCCTGCGGCTCGCAAAGAACTACCTGCCTAATACGGCGGTTCACGTACTTTCCAATGGCCGCAATTTCTCAGATGCGAGCTTGGCCAAAAAGGTCGCGAGCGTCGAGCACCCGGACTTGATGATGGGAATCCCGCTCTATTCCGATCTTTCGACCGTCCACGACTACGTTGTCCAGGCGGATGGAGCGTATGACGAGACTATTCGAGGCATCCTCAATCTAAAGCGCCATCGACAGAAGGTCGAAATACGCGTAGTCGTTCACAAGCAGACCTATGAACGGCTTCCGCAACTGGCTGATTTCATCGCACGCAATCTGATTTTCGTGGATCACGTGGCGCTTATGGGTTTGGAGATGATGGGATTCACAAAAGCAAATCTCCCAGACCTCTGGATTGATCCCTTCGACTATCAGCGCGAACTATACAGGGCTGCTACAACGCTGGCCGATCATCATCTCCATGTGTCAATTTACAATCATCAACTTTGTGTGCTCGATCGCCGTTTGTGGACCTTTGCGCGGCGCTCGATAAGCGATTGGAAAAACGAACACATGCCTGAGTGCGCCGGTTGCGCTGAGAGGGAAAACTGCGGCGGGTTTTTCTCGTCTGCAAAGGTGCGTTATAGTTCGCATATTCGGCCTTTCGTAAGCGCTGCCGCGAACTGATCTGCCAATTGGCGCGCAACATGAGAAACGAGTGGGCTAGGCGTGCAAGTGTGGCATCTAATAGAATTAGAATTCTAGGCTCCTTGGCAATCCTGGCTATTCTCGCGACGGCGTTCGTAACACTCGATTTCGCTGCTGGCCGGATTGGGGAAACCGGAATTATCCGCGAGGAATCGCGCAAATTCCGAGAAGAAGCGGCATACTTCCGCACAACGACATTGAACCTTGCCCCGTCGATCCGACACGAGTTTCTGCCCGGAGACCGTGATGCGGCTGGCACGCTCTCGCGGCATGCGCCAAGGATGTTTCGAACTGATGATCTGGGATACATCAAATCCAACAATGATTCCGATGCAGCGACAAAGATTCTCTTCCTTGGCGGATCTACAACGGAGTCAAATGAGGTCGATGAGGCGTTCCGGTTTCCGGCAGTTGTAGGGTCTGCCCTCAATTCCGCAGGCGTCCGCGTCCGGACCCTCAATGCCGGGGTTCGCGGCCACACTACGCAGGACAACATCAACGCGTTGCTCAACCGGCCGGGATTACTTGATGCGTCCGTCGCTGTGCTGATGGAAAACATCAATGACCGCCTGCGCCTTGCCATTCAGGGCAACTATACCGGACGTCTTGGAACCGACCCCCCCGTGTCTAGCGCTGCAGTATTCGCGTCAGCTCGCGGCCTGATGCATTCCTCGTGGGATTACGTGTCCTATCGAAGTAACATCTTATTTCTCGCGCGTAATGCAGTCGCGAGATTCAACGCATGGACTGGCGAAACAGTTGGAGTTTCTGTAGGGGAGTCAAATATTAACTTTCCAGACCCGAACTTTGACGAGCATCGCTTGCTCTTCGAGCGGAACCTGCGGATATTTGTGAGCATCGCCCGCGCCTACGACATGCAACCAGCACTCATGACCCAACCCCTTGGAGTCGCATCCGAGCCGCAAGCCGTATTCAATGAGTCCATCAGGCGTGTTGCCGCTGAAACAAAATCGGTGCTGATCGACCTCGACGCGGCTCTGCCTGCGCCGAAATCGTGGGCATTCTTAAAAGACAATATTCATTTCAACAATCGCGGCTCAACGGCCATTGGCCATATTGTTGCAGAGCATCTTGCGCCACTGCTGGGAGCGACGCTCCAGACCAAGGCGATAGAAACCGGCATCTTGAGCCCTCCTGATATGGCTTCGCGTTGCAAACTGGCAGCCACGGAAGTCGCATCGGCGCCTGTTAGGCAGCTCCTTGCCGAATCAGGCCGGTATCCGAGTCTTTCGCCGGACAATGGCAGATGGTTGCTCTTCCAGACTTGGAAGGGTGGTCGCGATCGAATAAGGGCATACGATTCGGTGAGGCGCGAAGTGATAGACTTGTCACCAGAAGTTGTGACAGCGAGCGAGCGTCACCCAGCGTTCCTTTCATCCTCAAGCGACACTTTCGAAATTGTCTTTGGTCAGGGATTCGACAAGCAAAATCCCAGAAGCATTGAGCGCCTGATGGCTCGGCAGTGGCCATCGTTCGCGACCCGCGAGATGCTATTCGGTGACAAGGGCATAAGCGGCTCTATCCCTGCGGTATCCGGAGAAGAGATTGTATTTGCGGGCGCAAATACCTCCTCGCGGCAGCCGCCTGATCTATATCGCCTGCATTCGACAACCCAACGTCTCGCAAAGATGACTGACACGCCATGGGAGGAGTGGCGCCCCGCCATTGCGCCAGACAAGTCTGTCTATTTCATCTCAAACAAGAACGGAAACTTTGATATTTTCAGGCTTGCTCACGGCTCGGAATTGCCAGATTTATTCTATGGCTCGCCTGCCGACGAATGGGACCCCGCTGTGTCTCCCGATGGCAATTGGATTGCGTTTGCGTCGAAGGCGAAGGGCAACTGGGACGTCTATGTCACCCGAACAGAACAGCCGTCCAGCATAGTCCAAATAACGACCTCACTTGACGACGAATGGGACCCCGCCTGGCACCCAAAGGTTCCTCTCCTGCTCTTTGCCGCAAGCAGCCCAGATGGCCCGCGGATCATGGGCACTTGCCTATTCGGAGAGGAACACTAGCCAGTTGGTACCGCTTTGAAGAGGAACGGCCGCCAGACGGTGGAGGGGGCCTCGCCTCCCACAATTCCTCGGGCGTCACAGTCCCAACTCCCAGACCGCCACCGCCTCCACGCGCGGGCTGAGGTAGAAGGTCTGCACCTTGCCCGTGCTGGTACGCACCTTCGCCTGGTCAGGCGCGATAGCGATCACCTCGCTGCCGTCCAACACCACCACCAGCCCCATGCTGTCGTAACGGGCGTCCGGGGCGCGCGGGTCGACGGCGAACAAGTCCAACGTCTCCCAGCCCAAAGCCTCGGCCTGCCCGCCCCATCGCGCCAGGAAGCGATTGGCGTCGGCCAGCACCTCGGCCCACCGCCGGGGCGTGAAGCCGACAGGCGGCGACGCGGGGGACAGGCGGGCAATGCCGGCGCGCCATTGCGCCAGCGGGCTGGCGTGCGGCGGCTCCCGCAACTCGGTGGTGGCGGTGCGTTCCTCGTACCGGTCGCGCTCCGCCCGAAGATGCTCGCTTTTCTCGAAGGCGCTCACACCATTTCGATGAGCATCTTCGGCCCCGGTGAGCAGCTTCGGTGACGACACCCTGGCGGTTATCTCTGCCAGCAATTCGGCCTTGTGCAGCCGGATGACCTGGCGCGTTTCGTCCGTCAGTTTGCTTGCGGGGCCGACTACCAGCCGCCCGCCGTCGGCCTGGATGGTAAAACCCGCTCGGGTCAAATCGGTCAGCAACGCCGACGCCGGCATGTCAGAACTCCTCCACGTCGCCGGAATCGTCTTTCTCGAAGGTGCTCAAGGCCGGGCTAGAAATGGCGGATTTCCCGAAGGCGCTCACCCCTTCGTGGTGAGCATCTTCGGCGGCGGTGAGCACCTTCGGCGGCAAGCGCCACCGCCAGCCCCCCTCCATCCCGTCCTTGGTGGTGACAACCCCCAGCGCCTTTTGCGCCCGTCGGACGGTGGCCCACGACAGGCCGGCGCCCTCGGCGTCCATCTTGACTTTCACCGAGTCCATCGGCCCGCTGGCCAACCTGTCGCGCAGCCAGCTTTCGGCGCCGGATCTGGCCGGCGCTTCGTCGCCTTCGCGCGCCTCGATCTCGGCGAACAAGTCGCGGGCGGAACCTTCCAGGGCGTCGCCCCAGACAACAGCCTGGCCGAATAGGCCGCCGGCGCCTCGTAGAGCGTGTTGCACAAGCTCATATTCGAAGCCGCCGCCATCGGGGCCGACATTCGACTTCACGCGGACCAGGCGGCGCGGCGGGCCATCCTTGGCGGGCTTTGCCGTGCCCAGGACGACGCGCGCCAGGGCGCCGAACGCCAGGGAGCCGGTGACGCGCTCTAGCGGATCGCGCCCGGAAGTGTTCTTGCTGTAGTGGGTGATGCCCAGCACCGCCACGCCAAGCGCCGCCGCCAGATCGACAAGGGGTTGAAGGCCACGCCGGACTTCCGCATTCTTGTGGCTGTCGCCGGCAACCGCCAGCACTACCGGATCGACGATCACCAGCCGCAGATCGGGCACGCCCCTTGCGCCCGCCGTCAGGGCGGGAACGTCCGTCGCCGGATCGAACGGACGCCGCCGGCCTTCTTCGTCGCGTGCGCCAACGACGAGATGAAATTTACTGGCGTCCCCACCGTTGGCCATGAAGCGCGGCACCAGCGAGTCCGCCACGTCATCTTCGCCTGACCACATCAACGTCGATCCCGCCTCGCAGCGGGTGCCGTCGGGGAAAGAGCCGCCGCGTGATATCGTCGCCGCCCACGCCACCGCGATAGTCGTCTTTCCGGTGCCGGCCTGGCCGGCCAGCAGGTGCAACTTGCCGGCAGCGAGCCAGCCGGACCACAACCACCTGATACCCACCACCTTGATGGAGTCGGCGCGGATGATTTCGACGCCGCCGGCCTCGGCTTCCATCTCCTGGTCCTCGGCTTGGCGCGGCCGGTGCGCTGGCGTTAGCGGAGTGAAGGGACGCAGGCGATTTTCTTCCGCGCAAAATTTATCGAAGGCGGCCAACCCTGCGGCCGCGTCGGATTCGGCGGCCATCAGGCGGCCTCGCCGGGATCGCTTGTGCTGGTGCGCCGCTGCGCGTCGGCCCAGGCGAGCACGTCGGCGCGCGCGTACAGCACCCGCCTACCAAACTTCCGAAAGGCCGGGCCGCTGCCCTCCAAGCGAAACCTTTCGAGCGTTCGCTCGCTAAGCCCAAGCAAAACGGCGGTGACGCACTGGTTCAGGAAAACTTCGCCGGCAGACTGCCGGGTGGGCGGGTGATCGGTTTGCACTCGTCGTCTCCATCGCAAGGCCGCGCACGCGCGGCGGATGGGGCGAATATCGGGCGCCCATCGGATAGAAAAAAGGAGTTGGATTTAATATCTGCCAGAGAATCGGAAGCCGAATTATCTATCTCGCTTCCCCGATCCCCGATTAGCCGAAACTTCCAGCATGAGTCTCTCGACGCGAGCTTTCCACTCCGCAAACTCCCGGCGTTCGCGGGCGACGTGGGCACGAAGTGTGTCGGTGCTCAACTTTTCCCTCGTCCGATAGTATTCGGGTAGTTTCCCAATCCCTCGCCCGGCAAAATATTGACACGTATCGGTAATCGAGCCGCCGTGCTTCCCGCGCCTCGATTCGACGAGCGCGACGAGGATTTGTCGCGCCTTGGCGGCGGCGGTTGTTGCCGTGCTCTCCGGGCGGCCTGCCCTTAACACGTGCAGCCCTGGGACATGCTCCCTCGCCAGGCTTACCGCCAGAAGCACCCAAGGATTGTTGGTGGAGTAGTGTGGGTCTTTTCCCGGATCGGGCGGCGATATCCCGTAGTGAACGAACAGCAAGCGGATTCTCTCACGGATGTCGGCAAGGAGCCGATCTCGATCCGCTTCTTGTCGCCGCCAAGGTTGCGCGAGTTTGCCCTTGTAAGCCGGTTTAGGCATGGCGCCTCCGCAACGCGAGCGAATCCGCAAGGAAGTGTCGGCGCGGCAACCGGGTGCGGTGCCCGGCGTTCGGCCCGTCGGCCTAGCCGCGCCGGTTCGATTACGTCCCCCGCCTCGGCATCAAGACAACCTCGCCGCCTTCGGCCCGCGAGCGGCAGGCGGCTAACACCCCCGCGCGCGATACCTCGCTTCGACCGAGGCGCGGTAGATACCGGGGAAAGACTCGCTCGCCGGCTTTAACAACTCTTCCTCCGGCACCCCCTGCAGCGCTCGCAACGCTTCGGCGGCTCCGCTGTCGGACAGGTCGCCCAGCCCGCTCTGTCGCCTGGCCTCTCGAATCGCCGCCAGTCGCGCCCCATCGTCCGGCATCCGCTTCAACGCCACCGTTATTCGTTGCATTACGGTCCAGTACTCATCGAGAAAACGCAATTCGACCGTGGTCGCTTCCTTTTCGAGTATGCAGTCATCGTGAGCGCCCCGGCTTACCTGCAACTTCCGATCCAGGCATTGCTGGTGATGCGCCAGCTCGTGCGCGACCATGATGGAGAATAGCAACGAACCAGAGCCGCCAGCGCCGCGCTCGGTCAGCGCCTGCTCCAGGGATTCCATAGTCGGCAAAAAGATGGTCGTGCTGGCGCAATCGTACATTGCCGGAGCGTCCCCGCTGCGGCTGCGCAGCCTAATCGCCGCAACACTGCTCATCATGATCCTGGGCATTGTCGCATCGGAACCGCCCAGCCATTGCCAAGTGTCCCGCGCAATCCGAATGACGGTGGGATCGGCCGGCCGATCAGGCGGCAGGGCGGCGCACGAGGCGAGTTCAAGCAACAATCCAATCGCAATCCGTTTCATATTTTCCCTCACTCATCCGCTGGCGCTGAATCAGCCGTGCCGTTGCGCCAGCGGCACAACCTCGCCGCCGCCGCCAGCCATCGTGGCCGCAATGGTGCCGGCGATGCGGTTTGCCGCGGCCTTGATTGGATCGTTGCTCAAGTGCGCGTAGCGCGCCGTGGTCTTGGCGTCGCGGTGGCCGAGTAGCGCGCCGATGATAATCAGGCTGTCGCCGGCAGCCGCGCCGACCGAGGCGAACGAATGTCTCAAATCGTGCAGCCGCGCATCCCCGAGCTTGGCGCGCGCTCGGATGCGCTCCCATGCCTTCGGCAACCCGGTATAGGGCGCCCCCGGTTTCTCGCCCGGCAGTATGTAGGGATTGCCCTCGATGCGCGGGAGCTTCGCCAGCACGTCAAGGGCCGGCGCGCCCAAGGGTAAGAGCTTCTTCCCTGACTTCGAATCCGGCAAGCGCAGATAGCCATGCTCACCGTCAACGTAATCCCATCGCGCCGTCATGATTTCCGACTTGCGCGCGCCGGTGAAAATCAGCAGCCGAACGCCGGCAACCGCCATCGGATTCTCGCCAGCTCGTTCGGCCGCCGCCAGGGCTTGCCCTAGGCGCGCCAGTTCGCCAGCCGACAGATAACGCTCGGCTTCGCGGTCCTTGAACCGCGCCACGCCGCGCACCGGATTGTCGGCGCGCAAGCCCTTTTCGACCGAAAAGGAAAAGATGCCGCCGAGAAGCCCAACGGTGCGGCTTGCCGTGCCCTCGCCACCTTCGACGATGGCGCGGCCCCGTGGTCCCGTCCGCACGTCGGCCGCCGTCTTGCCCGCCGCCACGTCGGCCAGGAAGCGCCGCACGTCCTCGGTTGTCACGGCCCCAACTTGCAACCGCCCCAACAGCGGCTTGATATGCCGCTCGACGCGCCCCTTGTCGGTTGCCAGGGTGGAAGGCTTCTTGGGGCGCCCCGATTTCTTGAGCACCCGCGAAGGGGCGGCGGCCATGTAGGCGTCGCACAGCTCGGCCACCGTCCCGGCGGTGCGTTTATCGTCGCGGATTTTCGCCGGATCGCGCCCGGCGGCGACTTCGCCAAGGATGCGCCGCGTCTCGCGCCTAGCCATTTCCGGCGTCCAGGGCGCACCATGCTCGCCGATGGCGAACCACCGCGCCCGCCCGCCGATGCGTGTCTTGAGGACGTAAATCTTCGCCTTGCGTTGCCGGCGAACGCCGAACCCTCTTACGTCGCTGTCCCACGCTATTTCGCCGGGCCGCAAGGCATCGACAAGCCGTTTGGTGATCCGCCGCGTTCCGCTCATGCAGTTTCCTTTCGCTTTGGTTGCTAGCAACCGCCTAGCAACCACGCGAGCAAGATACGCCTGTCGGGGCGTGGCGGCAAGAGTCGCCTAAATAAGGCATTTATGCGGTATCCGGCGAATCGTGGCGGGCAAAGGAAACCGCCTCTATTGCCCTCCGAAGGCAGAGGTCGCAAGTTCGAATCTTGTCGGGTGCGCCAATTATATCAAAGGCTTTTGGATTTTTCGTCCATGCAGAAAGTGCCATGGCAATCACCGGGTAAGCACGGTAGCGCTGTTTCGCGCCCAACCAAGCGCCGCATTGGCGTACCCACCATTTGACGCCGGCCAAGGCCGGATAGACCGGGACGAATGGGCGCGTCGCGGCACGCGGCCGCGCGCCCCGCGCGCCCCGCGCGACCGCCGCTACGCCTGGGCCTACTTGTTCGGCGCCGTCTGCCCGCAACGGGCAACCGGGGCAGCGCTGGTGTTACCCTTCGTCAACCTCGACGCCATGAACCGCGACCTCGAGGAGATCGGCCACTGCGTCGCGACCGGCGCTCACGCCGTGGTCGTGCTCGACCAGGCAGGCTGGCACGGACCGCCCAGCCTCGCGGTCCCCGACAACATCACGCTTCTGCCGCTGCCGCCCTACAGCCCGGAACTGAACCCCACCGAGAATGTCTGGGAGTATCTGCGCCAAAACAAACTCAGCCTTCGCGTCTGGGACGACTACACCGCTATCGTCGATACGTGCTGTACCGCCTGGAACGACCTCATGGCCACGCCCGAACGCATCGCCTCGATCGCCACCCGCGATTGGGCTAATGCGGTCATCGCCTAGGGCCGTTGGTATAAGTCTGTGGTGGGTCAATTCCTGGCGCGCCATTTCCTCCTGTCGCTGATCAAGCCAATCCATCATCGGGCCTTCAAGAATCTCCGCTAGGGCCATGGCGGCCGAGGGCGCGGTAGTTCTCGCCCCCTCCCTGAACAAAGGGCGAACTTGGCGGACAATTCACGCGCTACAAAAGGCGGACAACTAATGCGTCACCAACACGGGTGGCCCAGCTTCGTTGACGAACGTCTGATTCTTGTAATATCGTGTTACTTATAATGATGAGCGTAACCGCGTGATAACCGCGGTAGAGCGGACCAATCGTGCTCCGCTCCTGGTCTTCGGTGACGCTATTCGGTTGCGGGAGGGGCTGCCTGGGCTGTGAAAGACGCGACAAGCAGGTGCGCTGCTCCCTCTGCTGACCGATTCCTGTTTGCATCGCATGCGCAGTCGCAGAAGGGGAAGGCGATGGATTCCATCGAATGCCGGCGAAATGCGTTCAGGCGTAATGCGCGGCGCATCGCGAGTGGTGCGCGCCCAAGCATCAACAATAACCATCGTGGAGGAGACCAAGCCTATGCGTAACATGGCATATCCGACTCGTCGTCGCGCCCTGGCGGCATTGGCTGGCGGCGCGGCCGCGGCATCCGCGGCGGCGGCTTCGGCGCAGACAAGACCGGGCGGCCCGATCACCTGGAGGCTGCAGACCCATCATCCGGCGAATTCGCGAATCGGCGAATCGAGCGACATGTTCGCCAGGGACGTCGAAAAGCTCTCGGGAGGGCGGATGAAGATCACGAAGCATCATTCGGGCGCCCTGATTCCGAACGCCGACATCTTCAAGGGCGCGTCGACCGGCATTTTCGAGATGGGTTGGTCCGATCCGGGATATCATGTTGGTTTCATGCCCGAGGCCGCCATCGGCACGGCACCGTTCATGTTCCAAAACATCATGGACGCGTTCGAGCTCTACTATTACCGCGGCGTGCTGGACTTTTTCCGCGAAAGCTACGCGCCGCACGGCGTGCACCTCGTCTCCATGATGCCCGCCTACGTAATTCCCCTGTTGTCGAAGAGACCGATAAGGCGGGTCTCGGACTTCAAGGGCCTTAAGGTGCGGACCATCGGCGCGCGCCAAACGATGATGATCCAGCTGGGCGCCGCCCCGGTGGGCATCCCGCTTCCCGAGGTCTACGGCGCGCTCGCCTCTGGGACCATCGACGCCGCCACGAACGGGCCGGAGGAATCCTTCGCCGACTTCTCCTGGCACGAGGTGGCGAAGTTCATCATCTACCCGGCCCTGTCCTCGTATCCGCTTCCGGTCAACGACATCTATGTCAACGCAAAGGCCTGGAGCAGCTTGCCGGACGACCTGAAGGCCATCGTCGAATACGCCGGAGACCTGAACTTCTCGCGCTTCGCCTATCACTTCCGTTATGGCGACTTCAAGGTGCGCGATAAATACGACAAGGCGGGGATCACGCGCATTCATCTGCCGTCCGAAGACAACGCCGCGCTTGCGGCGGCGGCGTCCGTGGTCTGGACCGAGATCGCGAAGAAAAGCCCTCGCGGGCGCGAGATCGTGAAGCGATTCACCGACTACATGCGGGCCATGGCGTACACGGACTACGACGTGAACAAGGCGGCGCCGACCTGACGGTACCCGGGAGAGCGGCTCCCGGTGCGGCGATGCGTTCGTACGGCGCACCGGGATCAATTTCCGGGGACGATTGAGCATTTGCGCCCATAGGCCTGTCTCTACGCGGGTAGTTCGGTGGCTTCAGGGGGAACCGCCACGCGCGGCCTGACATGCTTCCGGCGACCCGCCGATGGCAAGCGGCGAGCCTCAGAATGGCGATGGGAAATGGCCGTCGAAACTCGTAATCGGCGGTCGGGCGGTCGGATCGATCACGACATCCAATACCGTCGGCGTCCCGGAGCTAAGGGCGCGCTCGAGATGGGCAGCGAGGTCGGACGCGCGTTCTATGCGGAAGCCGTCGCATCCGCAGGCGCGAGCGATCGCCGCATGGTCGACCGGCTCAAAGTAACAGGCCGAGGAGTGCGCGCCAAGGAACCTGTCCTCGGCGTCCTTCTGATATCCAAGAATCTGGTTGCTCAAGACGATAATCAGAATGTCGAGCTTGAGCCGCTTCGCTGTTTCCAGCTCGGCCCAGCAGTGGCCGAATGCTCCGTCTCCCGCGACGCAGACGACCTTCCGGTCGGGGGCCGCAAGTTTCGCGCCGATCGCCATGGGCAGGCCCCAGCCGAGTCCGGCCAGTCCGCGTGGCGTGAGGAACCGCATGCCCGGCTCCTTGGCGGTCAGGTAGTTCGAGACCCAGATCGACGAATAGCTGGCATCGGCGACGACGACGGTTCCGGCGGACAGGCGCCCATCCAGTTCCGCCATTATCCGCTCGGGACGGATGGGATCGCGGTCGTTTGTGCGAATTTCATGCGTGAGCTTGCGCCAGTCCTCGACCGCCCGCTGGATCGCCACCTCCACGCCCGAGCGAGCGGCCCGGCGCCTTTCGACGCCTGCCTTCAGCATGGCGGATCGCAGCGCCTCGAGCGTCAGCTTCGCATCGCCGAGTAGCCGGAGGGCCTCGTAATTGCGCCCAATCTCGCTGCCGTCGACGTCGACGTGGATATAGCGGGCGCCCCGAGGATAGAGCGACCAACTGTCGGTGCCGTTCTCGTTCGTTCGGTTGCCGACCAGCAAGACGACATCGGCCCGATCGACCATCGGCCGCATGTCGCGCGTTCGGCCGCCCTCTCCCATGAAGTAACCGACCACGCCCAGCGACAACGGGTGCGTCTCGCTCACCGTCCCCTTGCCCATGGTCGTGGTCGCCACCGGCAGGTGGCACTCCTCCTGAAGCGCGGCGAGTTCGCCGCAGGCCTGCGAAAGGTGAACGCCGCCGCCCGCAATCACCAGCGGCGACCTCGCCTCGACGAGCCACTGCGCGGCCTCGCGAACACGCGCCGGGTCCGCCACCGGGCGATCGAGCGGAAAGGCTCCGAGATTGGCAGTGCGCGCTTCGGCGTTGGTCATGGTCTCCGTCAGGAGATCGGCGGGCACCAGGAGCACGGCCGGGCCGGGCCGGCCGCTGGCGGCGGCGGTGAACGCCTGATCCACGAAGTCGTCGACGCGCGAGGCCTGGTCGACGCGGCCAACCCATTTGGCGCACGAAGCGAATAGCCGCGCGTGATCCAGTTCTTGGAACGCGTTGCGGCCCGCCTTTACGCGCGGGACCTCCTGCACCAGGGCGACCACCGGAACGGAGGCCTTGTACGCCTCCGCCAAAGGCGCGACGAGGAGGGTTGCGGCCGGCCCGTTCTGAGCGGTCACGACGCCGACGCGGTTGCTGATCCGGGCGTAGCCGTCGGCCATGGCGCCGCCTGCGTTCTCCGTGCGATAGGCGGCCTGGCGAATACCGAATTGGGGGGCGGCGATGTGGAAGGCGCTGGGAATGCTTTGCCCGAACACGATCTCGACGCCGTGCCGGCGGAACGCGAGGGCCAAATGCGTCGCAACCGACTCGTTCGTCGCCGATTCTCTTCTCGCTATGGAGTTCACGGCGACCTATGCTCCTCCATGAATTCTCGCCATGCTGCGCTTTTTCCCTGCCAAGGAAGCTGGCGCAGCGTGTAATATGTTATTTTGTGAAACATAGTGCCGAGGAGTAGGAAGTGAAGTCAAGGTCAATGCGCCAGGTCGATTGGGATACGGTGGCGGGATCGGCCGTCGCGACGGTCGAGCACGGTGCCGAGGAGATACCGTTCGGTCGGATTTCAAAGGACAGTCTGAGCGACCTCGCCTACGACGAGATTCGCAGGGCGCTGATGCAGGGTCGTCTGAAGCCCGGCGAGGCCTTGGTCCTGCGCCCGCTGTCGGCAAAGCTCGGTATCAGCCCGACTCCGGTTCGTGAAGCGCTGCTTCGGCTTGTGTCGGAGCAGGCGCTCGAACTCGACAAGCGTGGTCGGGCGCGGGTTCCGTTGATTGACCGGCATATTTTCACCGAGATTCGGGACCTCAGGATTGAACTCGAGGGACGAGCGGCCGTCAGGGCGGCTGAAATCGCCACGCCACAAGACATAGCGGCGCTCGAGCGCGTCCACGCGCGGATGATCGAGGCCGAGGCCCGAAAGGACGTCACCGCCGCGCTCAAATACAATGAGGAATTTCACTTCACTCTTTGCCGGCTGGCGCGAATGCCGGTCCTGTTTCGGGTGGTGGAAAGCCTATGGCTGCAATGCGGACCGTTCCTCAACTATATCTATGCGCAGGAACTGCCGAAATGGCCGCGACATCCGCATGTCGTCACTCTCGACGGCCTGAAATGGAAAGACGGCGGAATGGCGAGGGCGGGCGTCGTCGAAGACATAGCGTGCTTCGGGGCTGTTCTCCTGAAGTGGTTTGACGCCAAGTAACTCTCTTGGGGCGCGGCCGCGGTCGATACCGCTAGGGCGCGGGCAGGCGAGGATCGCACCGGGTAATTTCCCGCGGCAGGAAACCCGCCAATTCCCAGCCGGCATTCGGCGCAAATCGCCAACCCTCGCCCTGCAGCGGCGCCCGGCGACCTTGACGGAAGCACGTCCCTCGGTAACCGGCGGCGTCGATCACGGCGATCAATCCGCCGCGCTCGTCCGCGAGTCTCGGACGCGTTGAAAGAAAAACCATCGCTTCTTGACCGGTAGAACAGGTTTGTCATATAAAATAACAATCGGTGCCTGCAGGCGCATCAGGCTATGCGCGTTGCAATGCAGGGGGGATCAATAGCGAACAAATGCGCGGCTGCTGGGCTCAGATGCGAACCAGAGATTCACCCAATCAGGGCGCGGGGCTGTCGTTTGCCCAGCCCCATGGCGCACCTTCCGTCTGAGAGTGTGCGCTAGTTCGGGGGGCAGCGGCCATGGAAAAGGTGCGAATCGGTCTCATTGGTGTCGGCAATGTCGCCAGGCTGCACGCGCGCGGATACAAGGAAAGTCCGAACGCGGAACTTTATGCGTTGTGCGACGTCAATGAAAAGACCCTGCAACAACGCATGGGGGAGTGGAGCGCCAAGAAGGCGTACGCGAACTACAACGAACTGCTAGCCGACCCGAGCGTCGAAGCGGTGGAAGTGATAACGCCGCATCACTTGCATGCGCCGATCGGCATCGCCGCCCTGGACGCCGGAAAGCACCTGTCCATGCAGAAGCCGATGGCGATCAGCGTCGAGGAGTGCGATGCCCTGATCGCTGCCGCTCACCGCTCCGGCCGGATTTTCCGGGTATTCGAGAACTTTCGCTACTATCCACCTCTACTTCGGGCGAAAGCGCTCCTCGATTCGGGCGCCATCGGCGAGCCGCTGTCCCTGCGGATGAAGGCGTTCCAGGGAAACATGGGGAAGGATTGGAAAATTCCCTATGACCGGTGGTCGTGGCGATTCGATCCGAAGCGGGGCGGCGGCGGCCGAATCGCCCTCGATTATGGCTACCACATGTTCTCGATCGCCATCTGGCTATTGGGCGACGTCGAGAAGATTTTTTCTTGGATTACGTACCGGCGCATTCAATACGACTGGCTATTGGACAGTCCGATGATGGTGATCTGGAAATACAAGAACGCCGAGAAGTACGGATCCTTCGACATGGTGACGTCCGACGATCTCCTCGTTCAGGGAAAATACGTGCCCGAGGACGAGTGGTTTGAGATTACCGGCAGTCGAGGGCTGATCTGGGTCAATCGCTGCACTTCGGCGCTGTTGGATCGCCCGCCGGTCGTCATGTATCGCGACGGTGTGACCACCGAGTATTCGGACATGGACACCGACTGGGTGGCGAGCTTCCTCGCCGGAACCCACGACTTCGCCACGGCGATACGCGAGGAGCGCCAACCGTCGATGACCGGCGAGGAAGGGAAGAAGGTGTTCCAGTTCTGCCGGGCGGTCGAACTCTCCGCAAAGGAAAAACGCGAAGTGATCCTCGACGACGTCCGGTGACGAGCAACCATCGCCCCTCTCTTGGAGAACCCCATGTACATCATTCTCGCGCCGATCCAGATCAAGGTCGGTCATGGCGACGAATTCATCGCCGCGACCGTTGAAGACGCGCGGACGTCGCTGGCCAAGGAACCTGGTTGCGTACGTTTCGACGTCATCCAGGACGTCGGCGACAGGGACCGATTCTGGGTCTACGAAGTTTTCACCGACGAGGTCGCGTTCAAGTCCCATCTCCTTACGCCTCACGTGATCAAGTGGCGGGAGACGGTCCAGAAGTTGCGCGTGGATGGCCCGAAAGGCGCCGCGCCGGGCAGCGTCAATATCTGGCCCACGGACGACGCTTGGAAATGAGGCGCTGGCGCGGCCGGGCGGCGGGAGATCGCAGAAGTTGGGCGAGGTCGACGCGAAAATGAAGCCCGCCGGGCGGCGACCGGTTCGCTTCCTAAGCGCGGCGACAGACCCGGCGCCCGGCCAGTTGCATTCGAACCGGGCGCCCGATTCGGCACAAGAATGGAAAAAGCCACGGGAGGACGCATGTTCGATGACCTGAAGGGCAAGTCGGTGCTGATCACCGGATCGTCCACGGGCATTGGCGCCGCGGTCGCCAAGGGCTTCGGCCGCGTCGGCGCCCGGGTTATCGTCCACGGCAACACCCACTCCGACCGCGCCGAGGAAGTCGCTGCGGATATCCGGAGGTCCGGCGGCGAGGCGGTCGTCGCCCTTGGCGACGTCATGAAAGGCAATGCGGTCGCGCGGATGATCGACAAGGCGGTGGACGCCTTCGGCGGCCTTGACGTGCTGATCAACAACGCCGGAAGCCTCTATCAGCGCGCGCCGCTCGAGAAGCTCGACGAGGACATGTACGACAATGTGACCGGCATCAACATCCGGCCGGTCGTCCTGGCATGCCGCCTGGCGCTGCCCCAACTGCGCAAGAGCAAAGGGTGCATCATCAACACGGGCTCGGTCGCGGGCCATAACGGCGGGGGCATCGGCATCGGTCTCTACGCCGGGGCCAAGGGCTTCATTCATGCTTGGACGCGCAACCTGGCCCTCGAGCTTGGTCCCGAAGGGATCCGGGTGAACTGCGTTTCGCCGGGTGTCATTCAAACCGCATTCCACGCGAGCACGCCGCCCGATCGGCTCGAAGCCATCCGCAACATGATTCCGATGCGGCGCCTCGGCACCGCCGACGACTGTGTGGGCCTCTACCTGTTTCTGGCTTCGGGCAGACTCGCCGGCTATATCCACGGGCAAGTGATCGAGGTCAACGGTGGCCAGTACTTCAAGTAGCCGGCGCGTCATCGCGGCCGGACGCCGGCTTCCACGAACGTGGCGCCCCGCGGACCGGTCGATCGCGGCGCCCGCCTGACATCGGCGCATCTTCCGGGTGTGGCCCCCACGATTCTTGAGAAGGAGGCTCGCCGATGCTCGCATCGACCGTGCGGCTCATAGACGGGATAAGCAAGTGGAGCGGGTTGGTCGTTGCCCCACTCGTTTTGGTCTATATGGGCATCCTGATCTACGAGATGGTGGCGAGATACATCTTCAATTCGCCGACAATCTGGGCGCATGAGATGAGCACGTACTTGTTCGGCGCCCAGTTCATGCTGGGGGGGGCCTATTGCTACTGGTGCGGCGCGATGGTCAACGTCGACGTGGTCCATGGGCGCCTCAAGCCACGAGCGAGAGCCGTTGTCGACATCCTGCTTTTCGTGGTCACCGCGAGCGTTCTTGGCGCGATGATCTGGTACGGCCTGTCGATTTTTCTGAATTCACTCCGCTTTCTTGAGCACTCCGATTCCGCGTTCTCTCCGCCGTTGTATCCGCTCCGCGGCGTAATTCCCTTTGCCGCGTCCATCTTCCTACTTCAGGCGGTGGGCAAGCTCCTGCGTGACGTCCACCTTGCCGTCACCGGAGAGGACCTGAAGTGAGCACAGGCTTCGCCACCGCACTACTCTTCGGCGTCATGACGCTGGCGATATTCTCGGGCGCGCCCATCGCTCTGGCGATGGGGTTCAGCTCTCTTGCCGTCGCCTTCTTCCTTTGGGGTCCGGACAGCCTCAACCTGGTGGCCACCAGCACCATGGGGGTGATGCAAAGCACGCTTCTCCTGGCGATCCCGTTGTTTGTTCTGATGGCGAACTTTCTGCAGAGGAGCGGCATCGCCGACGACCTGTATGAATTCATGTATCACTCGTTCGGACGTCTGAAAGGGGGGCTGGGGGTCGGGTCGGTCGTCATCTGCACCATATTCGCCGCCATGTCCGGCGTAAGCGCGGCGGCGACCGTGAGCATGGGGCTGATCGCGCTGCCGTCGATGCTCAACCGCGGCTACGACAAGAGCATCACGATGGGCTGCATCATGGCTGGCGGGGCGCTGGGAGTGCTGATTCCTCCGAGCGTGCCTCTCATCGTCTACGCCGTGATCTCGAAGGTCTCGGTAGCCGGCCTGTTTGCGGGGGCAATACTGCCCGGACTGCTGTTGTCCACGCTGTTCATTGTCTACATATTGGTTGCGACCCAACTGAATCCGAAACTGGGCCCGCCGATTCCGCGCGAGGAGCGTGTGCCGCCGGCGGCAGTGTTGATAAAGCTAAAGTCGATCATTCTTCCGGCGCTTATCATCGTCGCAATTTTTTGGGCGATGTTCAGTGGGCTCGCGACCCCGACCGAGGCTTCGGCCATCGGCGCCGCCAGCGCCATGATAAGCGCGGCCGTTCATCGAAGGCTCAGCCTCTCGCTGATTTGGGAGAGCTGTACCGAGACCCTCAGGATGACAGCGATGATCCTGTGGATCATCGTGACGGCTACATGGCTCACCAACGTCTATGCGGCAATCGGCGGACCGCAGTTCGTCGTCGAACTCGTCAACGAACTCGGCGTAAATCGCTGGGTGATTCTGTCCGGCATCCTGGCGATCCTGATCGTACTCGGCTGCTTCATGGACGTTTCGGGGATTATCCTGCTGACGGTTCCGATCTTCGATCCGGTGATCCGCTCGCTGGGTTTCGATTCATTGTGGTTCGGCGTCCTGTTCGTGGTGGCCATGGAAACGGCGTACCTGACGCCGCCCTTCGGCATGAATCTCTTCTACATGAGGGCGATCGTTCCGCCGGGAATCACCATGGCGGATATCTATCGGTCGGTTCCGGCGTTCTTGATCCTGCAGATCCTGGGGCTGATCGCCTGCGTGATTTTTCCGGAGATCATTACCTATCTCCCCGGGCGCCTGGTTGGGAACTGACCGCAACGCCAATCGTCGAAGGAGGGAACGGTTCGATGACGGCGGAAGTTGCACCTAGGGACTATAGCTTGACCGGACTGGACGGCAGGTCGGCGGTCGCGAAGGGCCTCGCCTCGGCGAAATGGTACCGCTGCCCCGTTCCGCGGGCCCGGCTGAAGGAGTTGATGACGCGCTCCGACGGGCCCGCCATCCGCGACACCGCCGTATGGATCGCGGCCTTCGTCGTTACCGGCGCCGGGGGCTATCTCACCTGGGGAACATGGTGGGCCGTGCCCTTTTTCGCCGCGTACGGTGTTCTTTACGGCTCGTCGTCTGACTCGCGCTGGCACGAATGCGGCCACAGAACGGCGTTCAAGACAAGGTGGATGAACGACGCGGTCTACTGGGCCGCTTCGTTCATGATGCTCCGCGATCCGACGGTGTGGCGCGAGAGCCATGCCCGGCACCATGTCGACACGATCATCGTCGGGCGCGATCCCGAGATCACCGCGCCGCGACCAGTCTCGATATCGCGCATTCTGCTCGGTTTCGTCGGCATTACGCATGCCAGGGACTATTTCAGGAAGCTGGCCGCTCACGCGCTCGGCCGGATCGACCCCGAGGTAGCGACATTCGTTCGCGCCGCCGACCACCGGAAGATCTTCTGGACGGCACGGCTTCATGTCGCCATCTACCTCGGCGTGATTGCCTGGGCGATCATGATCGGCAGCATCCTGCCACTGATGTATGTGGGGTTGCCCTCGTTCTATGGCGCCTGGCTCTTTCGCGCCACCAGCCTGACCCAGCACGCGGGCCTCGCCGAGGACGTGCTCGACCATCGGCTCAATACTCGCACTGTCTACATGAACCCGATCGTGCGATTCCTCTACTGGAACATGAACTATCATATCGAACATCACATGTACCCTATGGTTCCCTACCATGCCCTGCCGGCGCTGCACAAAGAGATGAAGGCCGATACGCCCAAACCGTATGGCGGGCTGTGGGAAGCGTATCGCGAGATCGTCCCGGCGCTGCTGCGCCAGGCGAAGGATCCGGATCATTGCGTGGTCCGTAAGTTGCCCCTGGCCACGAGGTCGTCCGCGCCCGGCTAGAAGCGGTGCGGCCAAATGCCGTGACCGATCAGTGAACTGCCCGCAGCGTTCGTCTCCACGCTCTTGGTCGTGCTGACCGTAGTGCTGTTCGGCTCATTCAGGTTTGCCGTCGGGCGGCGCCTGCAAGCGAGGGGCCTAGGTCGGTGAGCGCTCGCGGCGAGGCGATTCGCTTCGCCGGCGTGTCGCGCTCCTTCGGCGAGGTGTGCGCGCTGCTGAAGACGGAGCTCGAGATTGACGCCGGCGAGTTCCTGACCCTGTTCAGTTCTGAACCGCCTCTTCGCCATCCTATTGGTCTCCTTTCCACGCTGATTATCTCAATCAGTCTGGACCTGGAGCGAAATCCGATCAGACGGAATCGGATTTAGGATTCCCAAACGGGGCGAAGCGTGATTCAAGCTGGCTACTGGTGAAGGAGGCCAGCATGAATGGCGAAACCCTATTCGCAAGATTTGCGCGAACGCGTGGTGGCGGCGGTGGAAGGGGGATTGTCGCGGCGGCAGGCGGCGGCGTTGTTCGACCTGGGCATCCGCACGGTCATCGAGTGGGTGCGCCGGCTCCGGGAGACGGGGAGCGCGGCGGCGAAGCCGATGGGCGGCAACCGCCGCTCCCGGCTGGCGGAAGAGCGGACCTGGCTCATGGGGCGGATCGCGGCCGAGCCCGACCTGAGCTTGGAAGAACTGCGGGATGAACTCATGGGCCGCGGGATCATCGTCGGCTAGCCTCGGCCCGCTTTGAGGCTGGCAGGTCCGCTGACATTGTCCCCAGAGCTTCACACTTTGGATTGCTCCGCAGCGTGTCCGGTTGGGGGCACCTCAGCACCAGAGAGGCCGATTGGGGTTCGAAATCCCGTTCGGCATTCGAACTCGATCCTTGCAACCTTCTCCGTCACGGTGCGCAGAAAACGGAGAAGGTTTCTGGTCGCACTCCTCTCCCTCCGCCACTACTCCTCAATGAACCCGATTCCGGTCCCCGCCAGCGGCGGAATTTCTTTTACGTTCAAAGAGGTTTGCCGGAGTCGTCCGAACCTCGGAGACACGGACAGCGCCCGAAATCGGTCTCCAAAGCCCCTCCGTCTCTTTCCGCCCGAACCTGCCCCCGAAAGGTTAGGTCGAAAAACATTCCCTGTTTTCAGCAAGTTGCAACATCCCGCCATCCGAACCTTTCGCACATCCCTTTCGCACGGCGTCGGGTTTCGGACCGGCGGTTGGTTGTGACCCGGCTGCGCAAAGGAGCGAAGCGGTGCGGCGATCACTCTTCGAAGACCACGCCCGGTTGCACGGCCCACGGCGCTGCCGCGGCGGAAGCGAGGGCGTTGATCGACAGGGCCGAGGGGCGGCGGTGAATGAGGAGTTGTTCCAACACCTCCGGCGAGAGATAGGCGAGACGCAGCAGGCGGCTCACGAACCTGTCCGAGATGTTTTCGGCCTGCGCGATGTCGCGCAGCGTCGCGGCATCGCCGCGCCCGAGCTTGCGCCGCCAGGACCAGGCCTGCGCGATGGCGCGAAGCATGCGCGGATCGGATCGCATCTCTACGGCTTGTTCGTGTTCCGCCGGCGGCAGGATGTGCGCACGCCCGTTGCGGCGGTGGATGGCGAGCGGGATCACGATGCGGATGGTGTCGGGTCCGCTACTCATGCGGCGGCATCCTTTGGTTCCGGCGTCAGTAGTTCGTGGACGAGGGCGTCGAGGCCACCCGCGCGCAAATCGACGGCGAGACCCTCCGCCGTCGCCGTGACGCGGTCGACGAGGAGCCGGACGATACGCGCCTGCTCGGCCGGGAACAGCGCCGGCCAGAGTTCATCGAAGCGCCGGATGGCGTCGATCACGGCGCACTCGTCGATGCCGGGGCCTTCCCGCCGGACGTGGGCCACCGCCTGGGCGACGATCTCGGGCGCGCGGACTAGGCGGCGGAGTTCGCGGATGACGGCGGTTTCCACCATGCCGGCGGAAAGGCGCAAGGGGACATCGGCCGTCGCTGCCGCCGCGCGGCCGCGAATCGCATCGGTCGACACGTAGTAGCGATAAAGCCGGCTGCGCTTCTTCGTATGGTGCGGCGCCATCGCCCGGTCGGTTGTGGTGAAAATCAGCCCCCTCAGCAGCGCCGGGACGCCGTTGCGGGTGGCGGCGACGCGCACTTGGCCGTTGGTGGCGAGGATGGTCTGGACCTTGTCAAAGGTGTCGCGATTGGACGCGAAAAGGGGGTCACGGTTGGAAGCGAATTGCCACTTCAGGCCGCGGCCAGGCCGTAGCGGCGGCGCAACGCGTCCGCCAGCATCTTCCCCGCCATCGACACCAGGAACACCAGGGCGATATAGAGCCCCGCCACCGCCGTCAGGATTTCGATGGGCTCGTACCAGACGTTCACCAGCTTCATGGCCTGGGACATCAGGTCCGGCACGGTGATGACCGATACCAGCGTCGAGGATTTCACGATCACCGTGAATTGGTTGACGATGGACGGCGAGACGGTGAGCAGCGTCTGCGGCATGACGATGCGGCCGAACACCAGCAACGGCGACATGCCGACGGAATAGCCGGCCTCGCGGTGGGCGCGCGGTATGCCCTCGATGCCGGCGCGGAATGTCTCCGCCAGATAGCCGGCCGATTGCAGGCCGAGCCCCACCCAGCCGGCGGTGAAATAACTGTTCGGCCAGCCGAACAGTTCCGGCCACACATAGGTGACCCACATCAATTGCACGAAAATCGGCGTGGCGCGGAAGAACTCGATGAGCAGGATGGCCAGCGGACGCAAGGGCCGCACATACATGCGGATCAGGCACAAGATCAGCCCGCCGGCGATGGCCACCACGAAGGCCAAGACACAGACCTCGATGGTCACCGTCAGGCCCTGCATCAGCAGGCCGCGTTGGTTCCAGACCAGGCGTTCCCAGTTGCTCATGCGTAAATCTTGTTGCGCCAGCGTTCGGACAGAAGCCGCACGCCGGTGGCGGCGGCGTAGATGACGGCGAAATAGGTCAGCGCCGCGCCGGTATAGAGCGGCAAGGGCCGCATCTCGGTCGCGATCACCATGGACACCTGGTACATCAGGTCCGGCACCGCGATCAGCGAGACGATGGTCGTGGCCTTGAACATGGATACGAACTGGTTGACCGCCTCGGGCAGCATGCGCCGCACGACTTGCGGCAGGACGATCCGCCACAGGATCAGCCGGTCCGCCATGCCGCAGGCGCGCGCCGCCTCGATGTGCCCTGCGGGAATGGCCTGGATGCCGGCGCGGAACGTCTCGGCGAAATAGCCGCTATAGACCAGGCCCAGCGCGATCACCGCCGACACGAAGGGGTGAAACTCCATCCGCCGCCCGAACAGCGCGCCGAGCAGCAGCGGCAGCACGAAATGCACCCACACCACCAGGATGTAATCCGGCGCGTTGCGGAAGATTTCAACGTGCACGGTGCCGATCCAGCGGAACGGCCGGTTCCGGTTTACCCGCAGCAGCGCCGCCAAGAGCCCCAGGCTCAGCGCCGCTGCGGCCGCGCAAACGAACACGTAGAAATTGAACGCCAGGCCCGCCAGCAGGACCTTGCGGTACTCCAGGAAAAAGGTCAGGTCGACGGATTGCCAGAAGGCGTCGGACATTCCCGGCCTCTATTGCAGGTATTTCGACAGGAACTGCCGGCAACGCTCGGACTTCGGATTGCCGAATATCTGTTCCGGCGGGCCTTCCTCCTCGATCGAGCCGTTGTGCAGGAACAGCACCCGGTCCGACGCGTCGCGGGCAAAACCCATTTCGTGCGTCACCACGATCATCGTCGTGCCCGACCCCGCCAGCTCGCGCATCACCATCAGCACCTCGTCCGTCAACTCCGGGTCCAGCGACGACGTGGGTTCATCGAACAGCATGGCCTTGGGCTGCATGGCCAAGGCGCGCGCGATGGCCACGCGCTGCTGCTGCCCGCCCGAGAGCCGCGCCGGGTATTCCTTGGACTTCTCCGACAGATGCACCCGCGCCAGGCATTCCTCGCCCAACGCCGCCGCCGCCTTGCGCGGCATGCCCCGCACCCGGATCGGCGCCTCGATCACATTGCCCAGCACCGTCATGTGCGGCCACAAATTGAACTGCTGGAAAACCATCCCCAAGTCGCGGCGCATCGAATTGATCTCCGCCATGGAGCGCAGCTTGCGCTGGCCCGAGGCGTCGGTGCGAAAACCCATGGGCTGGCCGTCGATGAAGACGTCGCCCCCGCTCGGCGTTTCCAGGAAGTTGATGCAGCGGAGCAGCGTGCTTTTGCCCGAGCCGCTGGCGCCGATCATGCAGACGACTTGGCCCTTATGGACGTCGAACGATACGCCCTTGAGTACTTCGAGCGGACCGAAGTTCTTGCACAGACCCACCACGCGGATCGCCGGCACCACGTCCATTCCGAGGCCCCTCGTCTTGCCGCTCGCCGCGCCCCTTGCGCGATGCGCCGCCGCATGGTGAACTCACCCACGATTGCATGATGGTCCATCAATAGCCGCATTGGCAACGACACGATGTCCGTCCCGCCCGCGCGCATCGGCGCGCCCGTCGACGAGATCGACACCCCGGCCCTGGTGGTCGACCTCGACGCCTTCGAGCACAATCTGCGCAAGCTGGCGGATTTCGGGCGCAAGGCCGGGGTGCGGTTGCGCCCCCACGCCAAGACCCACAAGTGCCCGGCCATCGCCTTGGCGCAGATCGCGCTGGGCGCGGTCGGCCAATGCTGCCAAAAGGTCGGCGAGGCCGAGGCTCTGGTGCGCGGCGGCGTCAAGGACGTGCTGGTGAGCAACGAGGTGGTGGGGGTCCACAAGCTGCGCCGCCTGGCGGCGCTGGCCAAGGATGCCACCGTGGCCCTCTGCTTCGACGCCGCCGACCAGGTGGAAGCGGCGGGGGCCGTGGCGCGCGACTTCGGCGTCGTACTCGACGCCCTGGTGGAAATCGAGGTGGGCATGGAGCGCTGCGGCGTGCCGCCGGGCGAGCCCGCGCTGGAGCTGGCGCGGCTGATCGCCAGGACGCCGGGGCTGAAATTCCGCGGGCTCCAGGCCTATCACGGCCGGGCGCAGCATCTGCCCAGCGTGGCCGAGCGGGAGAAAGCGATCAAGACCGCCGCCGCCGCCGTGCGCCAGACCGTGGACCTGCTGAAACACAACGGCATCGGCTGCGAATTCGTCACCGGCGCCGGCACCGGAACCCACGAGATGGAGGCGGCCAGCGGGTTGTGGAACGAGATTCAGGCCGGTTCCTACATCTTCATGGACACCGACTATGCCCGCATCGGCGGCAGGAACAGCAACCGCTTCGCTGACTTCGAGCACAGCCTGTTCGTGCTCGCGACGGTGATGAGCGTGCCCACGGCCAGCCGCGCCGTCGTCGATGCCGGCCTGAAGTCCTACAGCGCCGAAAAAGGCCCGCCCTGGGTGCATGGACTCGAGGACGTGGAAGCCGTGGGCGTGTCCGATGAACACGGCACGCTGAAGGTCGGGCCCAAGGCCAAGCCGCTCCGCCGGGGCGACAAGGTGATGCTGATTCCGGGCCATTGCGATCCCACGGTCAACCTTCACGACTGGTATGTGGGCATCCGCGATGGCCGGGTCGAAGCCACGTGGCCCATCGCCGCGCGCGGCGCCAGCACGTGATAGGATCGCCGAAAATCGGGGTTTGAACGCGTATTCAACAAGGGGAGGAAAAAAATGGACGGCAAGATCAAAACCAGCAAACGCGAATTTTTGAAGGGCGCCGCGACGTTCGGCGCCGCCGGGGGCGTGATCGCCGCCGCCGGCGCGGCCATGACGCCACGGCAATCCATGGCGCAGCTTCTGGAAACCGGCGTGCGCGATGATTCTATCCTGGCCAAGGTCCGCAAGGACGGGATCGTCCGCGTCGGCTATTCCCAGACCGGGCCCTGGTTCTACAAGGATGCCAAGACCGGCGATCTGCACGGCATATACAAGGACGTGGGGGACCGCCTGGCCAAGGAAATCGACATCAAGGTGGAATACAAGGAAGTCACCTTCGCCAACGCCACCGTGGCGTTGCGCAAGGGCGACTATGACCTCTATGGCTCGTCGCTGACCTACACCATGGCGCGGGCGCTGACGGTCAACTTTATCGGCCCGCTTTACTCCAAGGGCAGCCTGCTCCTGATCCACAAGGACAATGCCGGCCGCTTCAAGACCGCCGCCGACTTCAACGATCCCAACGTCACCTTCTCGGTAACCGCCGGCGCCAGCGAAGAAGGGCGCATCCCCCTCTTGTGGCCGAAGGCGAAGATCGTCACCACCACCGGCCAGGTCACCTTGGGCGCCGAACCCGTGCGCGCCAAGAAGGCCGATGTGTGGATGAGCGGCGACAGCGACGTCATCCTGTTCGCCAAGCGCAACAACACCTGGGCCGCGGTGGTCGAACCGGAGAAGCCCATCGACAAGCGCCCCAACACCTGGGCGATCCGCTACGGCGACGCCGAGTGGAAGGCGTTTCTTGACATGTGGGCCAGCTTTGTCGTCGTGAACGGCGAAATGGATCGCCTGTTCAACTTCCACATGGAAAAGCTCGGCGCCGCCTGATCGCGCTTCAGCCCGGGACGGGCGCCAGCGCCCGTCCCGGCTATTCCTGTTGACCACCTGCGTTCGCGAGTGCGTTCATGATCATCGACTGCCATGCCCATGTCTTCGAGCACTGGCAGGGCGCGTGCGGCCACCCATCCGCCGCCATCCACCTAAAATATCTTCAGAAAGTCGTGACCCGGCCCGCCGCCCGCGCCTACCGCGCCCGCGATGGCAAGGAAATAAAGCCCACCATGCTGTTCCGCCAGGGAGACAACACCTGGGCGGGATTGACCGACGTGAACTTCCGCGTCGGCCGTTTCGGGCAGCTCGCCTTCACTTACGAGGGCGAGGACTATTACGTTCAGTACATGCCCGTCGGCATGCAGGAAATCGTCTGCTCGCCAGAATTCATGGTGGCGCAGATGGTCGAAGCCGGCGTCGATCACTGCATCCTGCAGGCCGGCGGCGGCTATGGCGCAATGAACAATTACAACGCCTTCGCCCAGAACGCCCATCCCGGCCGCTTCACCGGCCTGTTAAATGTCGACGAGGCCATGGCTGACCGGCCGGAAAACATGGCCGAGGTCGACCGCGCCGTGGGCCAGCTTGGGATCAAGGGCCTTTACTACGCCCATGAAATGTCGCGCCATGGATACGCGCGCAATGTCGACCATGCCGACTTCGCCCCCTTCTGGGACAAGATCGCTGGCTACAAGCTGCCGGTGTTGATCGAGTTGTCGTCCACGCCCAATTACGACAAGGCAAGCTACATGGGCAATTTGCTCGCCCTTGACCGCTTGTTGCAGCGCCACCGCCGCCACCGCTTCCTGTTCGTCATGGGTCCTTCGGCGGGGCATTTCGCGCCCAAGGGCCGCTGGGAAATTCCGGACGAGGCCATGGCGGTCTTCAGGCGCGACAATCTGCAATTGGAGGTGATGTTTCCCATCACCTGGGGCGGGGTTTGGGACTACCCCTACCCCGAGGCCCAGGAACTCATTCGCGGCATGCGCGACATGTTCGGCGCCGCCAAGCTGCTTTGGGGTTCCGACATGCCGAACGTGGAGCGGTTTTGCACCTATCGCCAGTGCGTGGACTATGTGCGCCGCCACTGCACGTTCCTTTCGGCCAAGGAGAAAGAACTGATCCTCGGCGATAACGCCGCGGAATTGCTCGGCATCGGGCGCTAGGTCATGGCCACCCGCATCGGCATCGATATCGGCGGCACCTTCACCGACATGGTGTTCCTGACGCCCGAGGGCCGGGTGGCGCGGGCCAAGGTGCTATCGACGCCGGACGATTACAGCCTCGGCATCGCCGCCGGACTGGAATCCACACTCGCCAGCGGGGCGCTGAGTGTCGACGACATCACCCAGATCGTCCACGGCACCACCGTCGCCGCCAACGCCATATTGGAGGGCAAGGGCGCCCGGGTCGCGCTGATCACCACCACCGGTTTCCGCGACGTGCTGGAAATCCGGCGGCTGCGCATGCCGGTGCTCTATGACATCCGCTGGCGCAAGCCGCCGACCCTGGTGCCGCGCCATTTGCGCTTCGAGGTGCCGGAACGCATCGACGACTTGGGCGATATCGAGCGCCCGCTGGACGAGGCCAATGCCCGCGAAGTCATCGGCCGCGTGCTGGCGGAAAAGGCCGGCGCCATCGCCATCTGCCTGTTGAACGCCTATGCCAATGGCGCCCATGAGCAACGCCTGCGCGAACTGGTGCGCGAGCAGGACGCGGACATTCTGGTCACGCTGTCGAGCGAACTATTGCCTGAAATAAGGGAATATGAGCGCACCAGCACCACGGTGGTGAACGCCTATATCCGGCCGGTGGTGCGGCACTATCTCGGGCAGCTGGAAAAACAGCTCGCCGCCCGCTCCATCGCCAAGCCCCTGACCATCATGCAATCCAGCGGCGGCACCATGGGCGCGGCGGCGGCGGCGGAGCGCCCGATCCACATCATCGAATCCGGGCCGGCGGCGGGCGTGGTGGGCGCGGCGGAAATCGCGCGCCGCCTCGGCCACCTCAACCTGCTCAGTTTCGACATGGGCGGCACCACCGCCAAGGCCGCGCTGGTGGAAGACGGCCAGTTCGTGCGCGTGGGCGCGCTTGAAGTGGGCGGCGGTATCAACATCGCCGGCCGGTTGCTGAGCGGCGGCGGCTACCATGTACGCGCGCCCGCCATCGACATCGCCGAGGTGGGCGCCGGCGGCGGCAGCGTCGTGCGCCTTGACGGCAGCGGGGGCCTGAAGGTCGGCCCCGAAAGCGCCGGCGCTGCGCCGGGCCCCGCTTGCTATGGCCGTGGCGGCACGCAACTGACGGTAACCGACGCCAATGTGGTGCTGGGCTTCATCAACCCCGTGGCGTTGGCCGGCGGCGGCCTACCCATCCGCCGCGATCTGGCGGTGGCGGCGCTGGAGAAAGCCGTCGCGCGGCCCATGAACCTCTCGCTCGAGGAAGCGGCCTGGGGCATCCATCGTGTCGCCAACGCCGCCATGGCCCGCGCCCTTCGCGCCGTGTCCACGGAACGGGGACGCGATCCCCGCGACTTCGCCATCCTTGCCTTCGGCGGCAACGGGCCGATCCATGCCGCCACATTGGCGCGGCTGCTCGAGGTCAAGCGCATCCTCATCCCGCCGGTGCCGGGCCTGTTCAGCGCGCTCGGCATGCTCTTCCCCGAGGTCGAGCACCATTATGTGCGCACCTTCAAGCGCCGCCTTGACACCATCGGCCGCGCCGCCCTGGAAGGCGTGTTCGCCGCCATGGAGGCGGAGGGCGCCGCGGCGCTCGCCGATGAAGGATTCGCCCCCCCGGCACGGCGCTTCGAGCGCCAGATCGACCTGCGCTATGTGGGCGCCAATTCCGAACTCACCGTGCCCTATCCCGCATCCGCCGACCCGGCGGCGAAACTTGGCGAGGCCTTTGCCGCCATGTACGAGCGCCAATATGGCTACCGCTCGGACGAGGAAACGATTGAGACCATGAGCCTGCGCGTGGTGGCCCAGGGCATCGCCGCCACCACCCGCGTCCCCGAACGCTTGTCGCTCGCCGGCGCCACGCAATCCGCCACCGGAGCGCGGGAAGTCTATTTCGGTCCCGAGACCGGCTGGGTATCGACGCCCATCCGTTCCCGCGCCGAACTGGACTCGGACTGGCGCCAGGGCCCGTTGCTGGTCGAGGAATTCGACAGCACCACCGTCGTGCCCCCCGATGGCCGCGCGCGCCGCGTCGCCTGGGACGCCATCGAGATCGAGCTAGGATAGCGGCGATGGTCCAGGCGCATGCATCGGGCGACGCGCGCATCCGCGCCGATTTGGCGCAAAGCCGCGATCCCTTCGCGCTGGAGCTGCTGAAAAACGCGCTTGCCACCCTCGCCGACGAAATGGCGCTGACGGTGTTGCGCACCGCGCGCTCCTTCGTGGTCAAGGAAGCGCTGGATTTTTCCACCGCGCTTTTCCTCAAGGACGCCGAACTGATCGCCCAAGGCACCTGCCTGCCCTTCCACCTTGGCGCCATGCCCTTCGCCGTGCGCTCGGTCGTCAAGGCCTTTGGCGGCCGCATCGGACCCGGCGACCTGTTCATCACCAACGATCCCTATGACGGCAGCACCCACCTGCCGGACATCGTGCTGGTGAAGCCGGTCTTTCACGGCGGCGGGTTGATGGGCTTCTCGGTCGCCCTGGCGCACATGACCGATATCGGCGGGCGCGTCCCCGGCGGCAACGCCAGCGATTCGACCGAACTCTACCAGGAAGGCCTGCGCATCCCGCCCTCGCGCATCTGGCGCCAGGGCGTGCCCGACGAAAACCTGTTCCGCATCATCGAGCGCAATGTCCGCGTGCCCGACAAGGTCATCGGAGACATCCGCTCGCTCATCGCCGCCTGCGTGGTGGGCGAGCGCGGAATGCTGGGCCTGGCGGACCGCCACGGCGTGGCCGGGTTCGAGCGGCAGTGCCGCGAGCTACTCGACTATACCGAGCGCTTTACCCGCGCCGAGATCGCGCGCCTGCCGCGCGGAACTTGGCGCTTCGTGGATCACCTGGACGGCGACGGCATCGACCCCAGGCCCATACCCTTTGTCGCTACCGTCACCATCGGCGACGGCGACATGACCATCGACTTCACCGGCACCTCGCCCCAGGTGCGCGGCGCAATCAACTGCGTCTATCCCTTCACGCTGTCCACGGCTCTCGCCTGCGTGCGCTCCATCGTCGACCTGGCGATACCCAACAACGCCGGCTATTTCCGTCCCATCAAGGTCATTGCCCCCGAGGGAACCATCGTCAATCCCCGCCCGCCCGCCGCCGTGGCGGCGCGCGGCATCACCGGCATTCGCGTCGCCGATACGGTGTTCGGCGCCCTCGCCCAGGCCGTGCCCCATTTGATTCCCGCCTGCGGCTCCAACCTGCCCGATGTGGGCGTCTCCTTCGGCGGCACGGACGCCATGGGCAAGTCTTTCGTCTATCTGGAATTCCTGCTCGCCTCCTGGGGCGGCGGGCCAGACCGCGACGGCATGGACGCCTGCACCGGCACCCTGGTGAACTATTCCAACACCCCGGCGGAAATGATCGAGGCCGACCAGCCCATCGCCGTCGAGCATTACGGCTTCGTGCCCGACACCGGCGGCGCCGGGCGCTACCGCGGCGGCCTGGCCATCGAGCGCCATTTGCGCTTCAAGGCCGACAACGCGGTGCTGCAGATCCGCTCCGACCGCCGCGACCATCGCACCTATGGCCTGGCGGGCGGCGGTCCCGGCGCGCCATCCGACGTCACCATCCACCGCGCGAACGGAAAAACCGAGCAACATCCCGCCAAGTTCCTCACCACCGTCAGCAAGGGCGATTTGTTCCGCGTGCGGCTCGCGGGCGGCGGCGGCCATGGCGACCCCCTCGACCGCGAGGCCGAGGCGGTTCGCCACGACGTGATCGAGCAAAAGATGACTCTTCCCCACGCCCGCGGCGCCTATGGCGTCGTTATCGCTGGCTCCCCGCCACAGGTTGACGCGGCGGCGACCGACGCCTTGCGCAAGAAAATGCGGGCGGCGCGCCAATGAGCATTTTCGGCGACCTCGGCGTTCCCACCATCGTCAACGCCAAGGGAACATCCACGCGCGTATCCGGCGGCGTCATGCCCGACGAGGTGGCGGACGCCATGCGTGACGCGACCCAGCATTGCGTCGACATGCCCACCTTGCAGGGCCGGGCGAGCGAGATCATCGCCGAGATCACCGGCGCCGAGGCCGGCATCGTCACCTCCAGCGCCGCCGCGGGTCTGTTGCTCGGCGCCGCCGCTTGCGTCGCCGGCCTCGACCCCAAGGCCATGAACCAGCTCCCTGACACCACTGGCCTGAAGGACGAGGTCGTGGTCGTGCGCAGCCAGCGCAATTTCTATGACCATGCGGTGCGCCAGGCCGGCGTACGGCTGGTGGAAGTGGGCTTGGCCGACCGTTATGCGGGCGCCGGCGTGCGCGACGCCGAGGCCTGGGAGATCGGCGAGGCGATCACGCTCCGCACCGCCTGCGTGCTTTATGTGGCGGCGCCCCAGTCCGAACCGCCACTACCCGAGGTGATCGCCATGGCCCATGTACACGGTGTCCCGGTGCTGGTGGACGCCGCGGGTCAATTGCCGCCGGCGTCGAACCTGCGCCGCTTCGTCGCCGCCGGCGCCGACCTTGTGGCTTTCTCTGGCGGCAAGGCGATTCTGGGACCGCAGGCGAGCGGCATCCTTGCCGGCCGGCGCGATCTTATCCAGTCGGCGGCCCTGCAGATGATGGACAATGACATCTGGTTCCAGCAATGGAACCCGCCCGCCAATCTGTTCGACAAGCACCTGATGAAGGGCCTACCCCAGCATGGCATTGGCCGCCCCTGCAAGGTGGGCAAGGAACAAGTGGTGGGCCTGCTGGTTGCGCTTCGCCGCTTCGCCGCCGAGGACCCGGCACAGCGTCACGCCACCTGGCTCGCTCGGCTCTCCGAGGTGCGGGACGCGCTTCGCGCCGTCAACATGTTGCAAGTCACGCTGGTGAATCGCGGCCCGGACAGCGTGCCCATCCTCGAAGCGCGCCTGAATGAAGCCGCCGCCGGCATGAATGCCCTCGACGCCATCATTCGCTTGCAGAACGGCAGCCCATCGGTACACGCCGATCCTTCCGGCGCCAAGCAGGGCCTCATCCGCTTCAACCCCATGGCGCTGAAACCCGGCCAGGGCCGCATCGCCGGCGAGCGCCTGGCCTCGGTGCTGACCAGCCGCGCCTAGTGTCCCGTTTCAGAAATTCCTAGTCAGCTGACGCCCTTTGTGATTCCGCGTCTCCTGGCTTGTTGCGGAGGCGGGAATAGCACGCGGCGCGGCGGTTCGGATTATACTGACGGGTGAGGAGCGAGGCGAGCTTGAAGCGCGGGTTCGGCGTCGCCGTGTGTCGCATGGGGCGGCGAGATGCGCCCGAATTGTGCTTCTCGCGGCGGACGGCTTGAACAATTGCGCGATCGCGGAGAAGCTCGACCTGTCCCGGCTGACGGCCGGAACCTGGCGCCGGCGGTTCGCCAAGGATCGCCTCGACGGGCTCGACGACGAGCCGCGTCCCGGCGCCCCGCGCAGGATCGGCGACGACAAGATCGCCGAGGTCGTGACGAAGACCCTGGAGACGACGCCGAAGGACGCA
>CAZIVY010000248.1:0-3126 GCA_964542505.1 uncultured Rhodospirillaceae bacterium | reverse complement strand
CCGCATGGTCGCGGATTTTCTCCATCATCCGCTGGTGCAAACCGGCGCGCTGCCGTTCCTCGCCGCCCTCGTGGTCACGGCGGTGATGCGCGGGGCCTTCGGCGTCCGCCTGGGCGGCGCGTTCGCCGGCGCGGCGGTGGTCATCGGCTTCATGGCCGCCTACACCGCCATTATGGGCGTGCCCCCCGTTCCGCCCCGATCCGCCAACCAGAAACTCCCTTATGTGGCGCTCGCCTCGCTGCTGCTTGGGCTGGTGGGCGAAGCGGTGGTGCCGCTGCGCCGCGTGTCCGGGCTGCTGGTGGCCATGGCCGGCGCGGCGGCTGTGCTGTGGCTGGGCGAGCGTACGCTTCTCGCCGACCTATCCTCGGGCTTGACGACGGCGGCGCTGAGTACGGCCGGCGGCGTCGTTCTCTGGCGCCTGCACCGCATCGGCGCCGACAGCGCGCGGCGCATGGACGCGTCGGCGGTGCTGCTGGTGACGGCGCTGGGCGCCGCCATGCTGGGGCAGCACGGCGCTTCCAGTGTGGTGGCCCAGTTCGGCTTTGCCCTGGCGGCGGCGGCCGGCGGGTTCTTCCTCGTCAACTGGCCGACGCCGAATTGCGACGCCGGGCCGGCGCTGACGCTGGGCGCCGGCGTTCCACTACTGTCGCTTGTGGCCTTGCTGGCCTTGTTCACCGACGTGCATCCCTTGTCGCTTGCGCTGCTGGCGGTCGCCGTGCTGGCGGGCGAGGCCGCCCAGCGGCTGCCCCTGCCGCGCGGTCCCTTTGGCGTCGCCATGTCGCCGCTGCTGGCGGCGGCGGTCGCCGGCGTGCCCGTGGCGGCGGCGGTCTATCTCACCTCGATCGCCCGCTCGGGGGGCGCGCTGTGGCCGCGTTTCTGATTGCCATTGGCGCCACCGCGCGCTAGCGGGGCGGCGTTATTGCGCGCCTGAAATCGCTGTGGTAGGTATGCGCCGCCGTGCCGCCAGGGTCTGCGCGCGGCTTTCTCCGGCGGTGAAAAACCGTCGATCTTCAATCGCTTAGGACCAATTCTCCGGGTCCGCCGCAGGGGTTCCGTGGCTGCCGAAAGTTCCATCCTGTCAGGCATTGCCGGTCGCTATGGCGCGGCCATGTTCGATCTTGCCCGCGAGGCGCGCGCGCTGGACGCGGTGGCCGCCGATCTCGACCGCTTGAGCGCATTGGTGGCGGCGACGCCCGATCTGGCGCGGCTCGTGCGCTCGCCGGCCATCGGGCGCGCCGACCAGGGACGCGCCATGGCGGCGGTGATGGAGCGGCTGGAATTGTCCGATCTCGTCCGCAGGCTGGTGGGCGTGCTCAGCGCCAACCGGCGCCTGTCGGGCTTGGGCGACGTGGCGCGGGTCTTTCGCGCGCTACTGGCGCGCGAGCGCGGTGAAACCACGGCGGAGCTGATTTCGGCGGCGGAATTGCCGGCGGCCCAGGTGCAGGCAATCCGGGCCGCGTTGACGCGCGCCGCCGGGCGCGAGGTCGCTCTTCTGAGCCGCGTCGAGCCGGAATTGATCGGCGGCGTCGTGGTGCGCATGGGCTCACGCATGTACGATGCCTCGCTCAAGGGCAAGCTTGACCGCCTGCGCGTGGTCATGAAGGGGGTAGGCTGATGGAGATTCGCGCCGCGGAAATTTCCGACATCATCAAGCGCCAGATCAAGGATTTCGGCGCCGACGCCGAGGTGTCCGAGATCGGCCAGGTGCTGTCGGTGGGCGACGGCATTGCCCGCGTCTTCGGCCTCGATCAGGTGCAGGCCGGCGAAATGGTCGAGTTCCCCGGCGGCGTCAAGGGCATGGCGCTCAACCTCGAAGCCGACAATGTGGGCGTGGTCATCTTCGGCGACGACCGCGGCATCAAGGAAGGCGACACCGTCAAGCGCACCGGCGCTATTGTCGACGTGCCGGTGGGCAAGGAATTGCTCGGCCGGGTGGTGGACGCGCTGGGGCAGCCCATCGACGGAAAGGGCGCCATCGCCACCTCGAAGCGCAGCCGCGTCGAGGTCAAGGCGCCGGGCATTCTGCCGCGCCGTTCCGTGCACGAGCCCATGCAGACCGGGTTGAAGGCGCTCGACGCCCTGGTGCCCGTGGGGCGCGGCCAGCGCGAGCTGATCATCGGCGACCGCCAGACCGGCAAGACGGCGGTGGCCATCGACACCATCATCAACCAGAAGACGGTGAATCGCGCCGGCGACGAATCGCGCAAGCTTTATTGCATCTACGTCGCCATCGGCCAGAAGCGGTCCACCGTCGCCCAGGTGGTGAAGCTGCTCGATGACGCCGGCGCCATGGAATACACCATCGTCGTCGCCGCCACCGCCTCCGAGCCGGCGCCGCTGCAATTCCTGGCCCCCTATGCCGGCTGCTCCATGGGCGAATTTTTCCGCGACAACGGCATGCACGCCCTGATCGTCTACGACGATCTCTCGAAGCACGCCGTGGCTTACCGCCAGATGTCGTTGCTGCTGCGCCGGCCGCCGGGGCGCGAGGCCTATCCGGGCGACGTCTTCTATCTCCATTCGCGCCTGTTGGAGCGCGCGGCGAAATTGAACGAGAAAAACGGCAATGGCTCGCTCACCGCGCTGCCGGTGATCGAAACCCAGGCCGGCGACGTTTCGGCCTATATCCCCACCAACGTGATTTCCATCACCGACGGCCAGATCTTTCTCGAGACCGAGCTTTTCTATCGCGGCGTCCGCCCGGCGATCAACGTCGGCCTGTCGGTCAGCCGCGTCGGCTCGGCGGCGCAAATCAAGGCGATGAAGCAGGTGGCCGGGTCGATCAAGCTGGAACTGGCGCAGTACCGCGAGATGGCGGCGTTCGCCCAGTTCGGCTCCGATCTCGATCCCTCGACCCAGCGGCTGCTCAACCGCGGCGCGCGCCTCACCGAACTGCTGAAGCAACCCCAGTTCACTCCCATGGCGATCGAGGAACAGGTGGTGGTCATTTACGCCGGCGTGCGCGGCTATCTCGACAAGGTGGCGGTGTCGGCGGTGACTCGCTTCGAGCAAGGCTTTCTCGCCGACATGCGCACCAAGCACCGCGACCTGCTCGAAACCGTTCGCCGCGAGCAGGCGCTCTCGGCCGACACCGAGGGAAAACTGAAGGCCGTCCTCGACAACTAC
>CAZIVY010000247.1:0-2096 GCA_964542505.1 uncultured Rhodospirillaceae bacterium | reverse complement strand
CGGTCGGGCTGGATGTGGCCCGCCGAGGGGCCGGTGAGCGGCGTTTACGGCAGCCAGCGAATCTTGAACGGCGAGCCGCGCCAGCCCCATTACGGCCTCGACATCGCCGGCCCGCCGGGTTCGCCCGTTATGGCCAGCACCGACGGCAGGGTCTTGCTGGCCGAGACGGATCTGTATTTCACCGGCGGCACCGTCGTCCTCGACCACGGCTTCGGCCTCACCGGCGTCTATTCCCACTTGCAACGCGTCGACGTGGCCCCTGGCCAGATGCTGCGCCAGGGCCAGGTTCTGGGGACGATCGGCGCCACCGGGCGGGTGAGCGGCCCGCATCTCGACTGGCGTTTGAACTGGTTCGACCAGCGCCTCGACCCCGCTCTCCTGCTGCCGCCGCGCTGACGCCCCGCGCCGCCGGCGAAACCGGCGTTTTTCCGCCGGCAACAAGAATAAATTAACCAAAGGCGCGCTCAACTCTAGGCTCGGTCCGAGGGCTCGTTGCTCTCGTCGCGAAGGCCGAATACCGCGGGGAAATGAGCCGTGCCGAAAAGCCGAGCCGCGTTGGTCACCATTGGCGCATGGGCGCTGGCGCTCCTATCTCAAGCGGCATTCGCCGAGCCGGCAGCGGTCGAAAATCTGGCGGCCATGTTGGACAAGAAGGCGTCCACGCTGGAACTTATGCACCGCAAGGCGCGCAAGGCGCTGGTGACGGCGGCGCAGGATCGGGTGTTTCGAAGCTACTTCACCGCCTCCACGCCGGCGGCGCGTGAGGCTTACAAGCAGCAGATCGAGCGCATCGCGTTGAACGTGCAGAACCGCTTTCGCGTCGACGAGATGTGTTACATCAAGCATTCGGGCGCGGAAATCGCGCGCATTTTCGGCGGCGAAGTGGCGCAAGATCTGGATTTGGACGAGAGCGACACGCCGTTCTTCGCTCCCACCTTGGCCCTGCCGGAAGGGCGCGTTCATGTTTCGCCCGTCTATTTGTCCGGGGACGCGCACAAATGGGTGGTGGCTTATGCAACGCCGGTCGCACATGAGGGCCGGAACCTGGCCATCCTCCACTACGAGCACGACCTCACCGCCTACCAGAACGCGCTCACCAAGGATTGGAGCGGCGAGGACCGCTTCATCGCCGCCGTCGACCGGACGGGCTGGGTTCTGGCCGACAGCCGCCGCGCCATTCCCTTGCGCCAGCGGGGCGAAGCCGTCGAGCACGCCGCCTATTTCAAGAAGTTCAATTTGCACGGCCTGGGCATCGGCGATGTGCGGAGCCGCCTGGGTGCGGGGGACAGCGGTTCGGGCACTCTCGTTCTCGGCGGCAAGACCTACACCGTGGCTTACCGCGCCGTTCAGGATTGGACCGTGATCGCGGTCGAGCGCGGCCGGCCCCAAGCGCCGCGCGCGAAGGAATAAGCCTCATGGCGCTCTCGATCCGGCACAAGTCCGTCGCCCTGTTTCTCGTCTGCGCGTTGGTGCCCGCTTTCGCCGTGGCCGTCAGCGGCCATCAAACAGCGCGCCAGGCGCTCGGACAATTCATCGAAAACGATCTTGCCACCGAGGCGCGCGAAGCCATCGAGCACATCGAAAGTTTCCTCGCCGAGGCGCAAACCGATATCAAGTCCTGGAGCCGCATGGCGATCATGCAGGACGTGCTGATCGACGACGCCGAGGGCGACATTGCCGAGGATTTGCAGCACTTCTTGCGTCAATACCCGTATTTCGGCGAAATTCTGGTCACCGACGACGCCGGCCGGGTGGTGGCCGCCACCCGTTCGGTCAACAAGGGGATCGACCTGCGCCGGGATCCGGCCTTCGAGCGTGCGCGCGCCGGCGGCGATTTTCAGGGCTCGGTCGGCCGCTCACCCTTGACCGACACGACCGGCTTGGTGCTGGCGGTGCCGATTCCGGCCCGCTACGATTCGAACGTGGTCATCGGCACCCTGATCGGGGTCATCGATTGGCTCCATGTCGAGGCCATGCTGGCCGAGGTCAGCGTCGCCGGCGGCGCGCAAGGCGTCGGGCATCTGGTCGTCCTCGCCGACCGCCGCGACGGGGGGGTCCTGTACCAGACGGCGAATGTTGCCCGTCAAATCGAACGG
>CAZIVY010000246.1:0-5748 GCA_964542505.1 uncultured Rhodospirillaceae bacterium | reverse complement strand
CTCGTAGGTGCCGAGCAGCATGCCCTGGCCCTCCTGGCGCATGTAGATCTCGCCCTCGAAATCGATGATGTGCAGCATCTCGGCCGGCGACGCCTCGACCTCCGGAATGGCTTCCGACACGATGTACTGGTGCTCCATGGCCAGCAGCGGCAGTTCCAGTCCCGCCATGCGTCCGACCTCGCGCGCCCACAGGCCGCCGGCGTTGACCACATGCTCGGCCACCAGCGCACCCTTGTCGGTCACCACCTCCCACGCGCCGTCAGGCCTTGGGTTCAGCTCCTTGACGCGGGTGAAGCGGTAAATTTCGGCGCCTTGAAGGCGCGCGGCCTTGGCATAGGCATGGGTGACGCCGGACGGATCGACATGGCCTTCCAGCGTGTTGTGGAGGGCGCCGATGAAGTATTTCTTCTCCATCAGCGGGAACAGCCTGGCCGCTTCGTCGACCGACACCAACTCCATGTCGAGGCCGAGATAGCGCCCGCGCGCCCGCATCATCTTGAGAAAATCGAGGCGCTCGGGCGTGCCGGCCAGCAACAGGCCGCCGGTGATGTGCACGCCGCAGGACTGGCCGGAGACGCGCTCGATCTCCTTGTAGAGATTGATCGTATAGGCCTGGAGCTTGGCGACATTCGGGTCGCCATTGATGGTATGCATGCCGCCGGCGGCGTGCCAGGTCGATCCCGACGTCAGCTCGTCGCGCTCGAGCAGGACAACGTCGGTCCAGCCGGCCTTGGTCAGGTGGTAGAGGACGCTGCAGCCCACCACGCCGCCGCCGATGACCGCGACCCGGACATGGGATTTCACGCGCCGCCCCCGTCAGAGAACCTGGTCGAGGAACGCCCGCGTGCGTTCCTCGCGCGGCTTGACGAGGATCTGCGACGGCGGGCCGTGCTCCACGATCACGCCGCCGTCGGTGAAGTAGATGTGGTCCGCGACCTCGCGCGCGAAGGCCATTTCGTGCGACACCAGGATGCAGGTCATGCCCTCCACCGCCAGTTCGCGGATGGTCACCAAAACCTCTTTCTTGGTTTCCGGGTCGAGGGCCGCCGTCACCTCGTCGAACAGCATCACCAGCGGGTTCATGGCCAGCGAACGGGCAATGGCGACGCGCTGCTGCTGGCCGCCCGAAAGCTCGCCCGGATAGCCGTTTTCCTTGCCGCCGAGGCGGACTTTTTCCAGCAGCCGGCGCGCCCGCGCCTCCACCTCGCCCGGATCCTGCCGCAGCACGTGGATGGGCGCCATCATCACGTTTTCGAGCGCCGTGCGATGGGGGAAGAGGTTGTACTGCTGAAACACGATGCCGACCTTGCGGCGCAGCGCCAGTTTGTCGAGGAGAGGGTCGTTCACCTCGATCCCATCCACGGTGATCGAGCCCCGGCTGATGGGCACCAGGGCGTTGATACAGCGCAACAGCGTCGATTTGCCCGAGCCGGAAGGACCCATGATGCATATGGTCTCGCCGCGGGCCACGGTCAGCGAGACGTCGCTCAGCACCACCAGGGCGCCGTAGCGCTTTTCGATGTTCCTGACGACGACGACGGGTTGGCCGAGAGCATGCGCCATGGGGCTAGGCCGCCTTCACCGCGAAGCGCCGCTCAAGGGACTGCGTCCAGCGGGCTATGGGATAGCAGTACATGAAAAAGAAGAGCAGCAGCATGGTGTACATGGGCAGCAACAGATCGGGCCGGCCCTCGGCGTTGAGGGCGGAGCGCGCATAGCTCAAACTGTCATCGACTCCGACGATGGAGATGAGGCTGGAGGCCATGGTGAGCACGGCATAGAGATTCATCCAGGGTGGAATCATGCGCTTCAGGGCCTGGGGCAGGATGATCCGCCACAGCGTCTGCCGCCGGGTGAAGGCAAGGCTTTCCGCCGATTCCCATTGCGCCAGCGGGATCGACAGCACGCCGCCGCGCACGATCTCGGAGACGTTGGCGGCCACGGGAAGCGCCAGACCGATCACCGCCTTGATCCAGGCCGGGAATGGAACCACGGCGCCGAACAGCCTGAGCTCGAAGGGAATGAGCAACATGGCGTAGAAAAGGAGCACCAGCCACGGCGCGTTGCGGAAGAACTGCGTGGCTCCCCAGGCAAGCTTGCGGATGGGCGCGGCCAGCGAAATCTGGGCGAGACCGAGAACGACACCCCCCGCCGTGCCGATGCTCATCGCCAGCACGCTGACCAGCAGGTTGAACAGGAATCCCTTGAAAACGATGGGGGTCCATTTCAGCAGCGCCAGCAGCACGCTTGTCTCGGTCGCCGCGACCGCCGCCTCGGCCGCCAGGGTGGAAACGCAAAACAACGCCGCGACGACGGCCAGCATGGTGAGCGGAACGCCAGCGGGCAGACGCATGGCCGCTGGACCGGTCCAGCGCAGCCGCGACGGGGTAGGCAGAAGAACCGGCAGATCGGTCATGCCGCCGGCTAAGGGGTCGCGGGCCATCATGGCGTGTACCCGGGAATGCGCATCGCCCGTTCCCAGCGCGTCATCATCCAAACCAGCACCGCGATGATGGCCACATAGCACACGAGCAGCACGTTCATCATCACCCGCACGTTGAGCGAGTCCGACCAGATCTGCGAGGAAGCATAGAGCAGCTCGGGCACGCCGATCGCATAGGCCAGCGTCGTCGTCTTCACCAGGTTCACGAGATTGTTGTTCAGCGCCGGCAGGCAGATGCGCGCCGCGAGCGGCATCACCACATGGCGGTACGACTGAAACCGCGAATATCCGAGCGACTCGGCCGCTTCCACCGTGGTGGATGGAACCGCCTCGATCCCGGAGCGGAAAATCTCGACGTTGAAGGCGGCGCCGAACAGGGACAGCGAGATGATCGCCCAGGCGCTGTTCGAGAGCATGGGCCCCATGGCGCCCTGGGCGTCGGCGATGCGCGGCAATAGACGGCCAAGGACGAAATAGCAGAAATAGAGCTGCACCAGCGGCGGGGTGTTGCGGAACGCGGACACGTAGACGTAAACCAACCCACGCAGGATCCGCGAGCGCGAGCCCACCAACCAGGCCCCGACGAGCCCGATGACGACGCTGAACGACACGGCGAGGACCGAGAGCTTGATCGTGGTCACGAAGCCGAGCAGGAAACGGTCGGAATCGTAGGAGTCATAGGCGATGGAAAAATTAACGCCGTGCGCCTGGCTGAGCCAGCGAAAGAAACCGGCCACGTCGTCCACGGCTAGGTCCGCGCGGCCATGGTTTCGCGCGGCAGGCGGACGTCGCGGCACTCTTCAATGGACCACAGCCGGCTCTCCAGCCCGGCCATGGCCGCGGTGTCAAGACGGGACGCCGCGTTGCGCCGAAACTTGGCCGAGAGGCGCCCGTCGTCGGCCTTGTTTTTCGGCATGCCGCTGGCGGCCATGACCGTGCGCTCGAAACGGCGGCCATCAACGGTGGTGACGATGATACGGGCGGCCTCGGGAAAATCCACCTTGTCGGACGGAGAGGCCGCCAGGTCGTCGATCTCGGCCATGGTGACCCGGGGCATGAACGCAACGGCGGCGGGCGCGCGAAATGCCTGCTCCTCCAGATGCTCGATGCCGAAGCCCCCATGCATCAGCGCGCACGCCATGGCGAAGTTCATGCTGAACTGCGCTTCCTGGACCGTCGCCGGGCGGTCATGGGTGAGGGAAATCGCCACCAGGTTCGTTACCTCGCAGCGGACCCCCTCGACATTGGCCGGCGTCAGGCCGTGTTCGGCGCGCAGGGACAAGAGCGCCTCGGCCGCGGCCTGCATGGCGGAACAGGCGGGAAAGAGCTTGAACGCGATCCCCGGATCCATCAGCCCCCACCTTTCGCCGATGGCCAGGGCGGAGGCATCGAAGCGCGAACCGTTCAGAACGGCGGCCATTCCGCGATGTTCCTCGAACACCAGCGGCGGCCCGGTGATGCCCGCGCGCGCGGCGAGCGCCGCCTCAAGGCCGGCCCGCGCGGCCTGCCCTGCCCCGAATGGTTTCGCCTGTGAACCGAGGACGACCCGCGTGCCCGAAGCGAAGGCGGCCGCCAGCCGTATGGCGTGGGACAGAGTTTCGGGCGCGAGCCCAAGGCCGCGCCCGGCGCCGGCGGCGGCGCCGATGGCGCCCAATACGCTCGTATTCCACCAGCCGCGGTCATAGAGGCCCGGACCGATGCCCCGCGCCACCGCCAGTTCCACCTCGACCCCGGCGATGAAGGCGGACAAGAGCGTCGATCCCGAACCGCCCTTCAGCTCGACGGCGGCCTGGACCGCCGGCCAAACAATCGCCGATGGGTGAACGATCCCCTCGTAGCAGGTATCGTCATGGTCCCAGACATGGGCCGCCGTTCCGTTGATCTGCGCCGCGGCCAGCGGTCCGGTCGCGGCGCCGAGCGCGGTCGTGCAGGCGCCCTTGGGCAGCACGGCCTCCGCGTGGTTTCGCACCCGCGAGCTGGTGGGGTGCCGGGCGCCGGCGAGGGCGCAACCCACGACGTCGACCAGGCACCTCTTGGCTTCGTGCACCGCCGCCGCCGGCGCGGTATCCCAGGCGAACGACGCCGCCCAGGCGGCCAACCGGTCCGCGGCCGGCGGTTCGCCCAGGTCCACAACCATGGATATCCTTCCGGGCGAACCGCCACCGGTTTACGCGACTACTTGTTCTTGTACTCGGCGTGCAGCTTCTGAATCAGCGGACTGGGAAGAGCGAGGCCCCACTTCTTTTCCAGTTCGATCAGGCGCCCCGACTTGTGCCATTCAACAAGCATGGAGTTGATGAACTTGCCATAGGGTCCGTCGCGCTCCGCGAGCGGGACGGCGATGTTCCAACCCACCTCGTCCTCGACCGGCAGCGGGGAATGGTAATCCTTCCAACGCGGCTCGAGGACGGCGGCGGCGTGCAGCGTGCTGTCCTGCAGGAAGCCGACGCAATCCCCTGTCAGCAGGGCATTTTGCGCCTCGGTCGTGCCGGCGAAGGCCACGATGACCGCGCCGTAACGTTCGGTGACCGGCCGGTTATAGTACGCGCCCTGGCTGGCGCAGACGCGCTTGCCGCGCAGATCGCCCCAGGCCTTGATCCCCGAGTCCTTGCGCGTCAGCAGCGCCGATCCGCCGGAGTAATAATTCGGATCGATCATGCCGACCGTCTGCCGGCGCTGCGCATTGTCCGACATCGTCGACAGGATGAGGTCGGTGCGGCCTTGTTGCAGATATTCAATCCGGTTGGCCGCCACGGTGGGGACGAGCTCCAGCTTGACGCCGAGCTTCTTGGCAATGTCCTCGGCCATGTCGATTTCCATGCCGATGATCTTGCCGGACGGGTCCAGATACCCGAACGGCCGATAGTCGGCCTTGACGCCGATGACGATCACGCCCTTCTGCTTGATCTTGTCCAGCGTATCCTGGGCCGCCGCCGGTCCCGCGCCGAACGCGAGCGCAAGCGCGGCAACCGCGAGCAAAATTCTTTTCATCCTTTTTCCTCCCTGAAGATGCCGGAAACGATGACGCCATTTCCCTGTGAAAAGTCTATACGATTGGCCATGGATTGCAATTCGCTCCGGACCGTGATTGCTAGGCGGCTCGAGTCAACTTTCCTGCGCCGCTCATGAAATACTCGATCCTCTCGCTGGCGCGTAACGCGCTGTCCGGCCACAAGAACTGGCCCCAAGCCTGGCGCAGCCCAACGCCGAAGGCGGCCTATGACGCGGTCATCGTCGGCGCCGGGGGCCACGGCCTGGCGACCGCCTATTATCTGGCGAAGAACCACGGCATCGCCAATGTCGCC
>CAZIVY010000245.1:0-7358 GCA_964542505.1 uncultured Rhodospirillaceae bacterium | reverse complement strand
GCCGCCGATCTTGGTCACGCTCGGCTGGGCGATGTCGATGGCGCCCTTCTCGAACATGTGGCGGAAGTCGTGCAAGCCGGCGGCATTCTCGCCCGCCGCCAAAATCGCGCCCGTGGCGCGCACGCGCGCCAGGCCCTCGTGGTTCTCGGGCGGCCACACCGGCTCCTCGAGCCAGTGCAGCCGGTAGGGCGCGAGCGCCGCCGCCATGGCCAGCGCCTTGGCGACGGTCCACGGGCAGTTGGTGTCCAGGATCAGTTCGTTCTCGGGGCCGATGGCCTCGCGCGCCGCCTTCACCTGCGGGACGTCGATCTCGTGCAGCTTGACGTGGCGGTAGCCCTCGGCCACGGCCATGGCCGCCACCTGGCCGACCAGCTTCGGGTCCGTGTAGCGGGCGAGGCTGGCATAGGCCGGCATTTCGCGGGCGCTGCCGCCGAGAAGCTGGAAAAGCGGCAAGCCGGCCCGCTTGCCGGCGATGTCCCAGAGCGCGATGTCGATGCCCGAGAGCGCGTAAACCGCCGCGCCGTTGCGCCCATAGATGTGCACCTTCTGCGTCATCTCGCCCATCAGGCGGTTGATGTCGGTGGGATCGCGGCCGATGAACAGCGGCGCCACCAGCGACTCGAGCGTCGCCTTGGTGCCGCGGATCGACTCATGGCCGAAGGCCTCGCCCCAGCCGGTGACGCCTTCGTCCGTCTCCACCTTCGCCAGCAGCACGTCCAGGCCCGTGAACGCCCGGCCGCCAAGTTGCGCCGGTGGCCCCTTCGGCTTCGCCGGGATACGGAGGAGGATGGACGAAATGGCGGTGATTTTCATGCTGGCGCCTCATATCCGCCGATGCAGGCGGCGGTCGACGACCAGGAGCGCGCTGGAGACCACGGCGGCGAAGACGATAAGGATGAAGGTGATCGACATGATGAGATCGATGTTGTGCAGCCCGATGGCGTTCATCAGCATGTGGCCCAGCCCGCGCTGGGAGGCGAACATCTCGCCCAGCAACGTGCCGATCAAGGTAAGCGACAGCCCGATGCGAATGCCAGAAAAAATTTCCGGCAGCGCGGCGGGGATCAGGATCCGCCACACCATGTCGCTGGCGCCGTAGTTGAGCGCCCGCCCGGTCTTGATGAGGATGGGGCGGACATTGCGCACGGCGTTGATCGTGAACAGCGCGATGGGAATGAAGCCGTGCAGCGCGCCAAAGGCGATCTTGGCGGAAATGCCAAGTCCGAAGGTGAGCAGCAGGATCGGGTAGAGCGTGACCTTCGGCACGGAATAAAGCGCCACCAGCATGGGCTCGAACACCTGCCCCGCCAGCCGGCCGAAGCCGAGCGCCAGCCCGACCGCCATCCCCAGCGACACGGCGATGGCGATGGCGGCCGCGAAGGCGGTCGCGGATTCCCAGACATGCGGCCAGAACCGTTCCTGGCCGAGCAGAACGTAGGTATAGCCGATGGTCGCCAGCGGCGAGCGCAGCGCGATGTCGCTGACGATCCAGTAAAGTCCCTGCCAGACCACCAGCAGGCCGGCGACCATCAGCAGCGGGCCGCGCCAGGAACGCTCGATGCCGAGCGCCAAGTTCATCGCAATCCCCGGCGCGCGAGAAGGCGCTTTTCCCACAACACCAGCAGCAGGTTGACCGTGATCGAAATCATCAGGATGAGGACGATCAAGGGATACATGGTCGCGTTGTCGAAATTCGTGTAGGCGAACGAGATCTCGAAACCCATGCCCCCCGACGACATGATGAATTCCGAGCCGATGATTCCGATCAGCGAATAGGCGACCGCGAACTTGACCCCCGTCAGGACATAGGGGGCGGCGAAGGGCAGCGTCACCCGGAAGGCGGTTTCCACCGGCGTCATCTGGGTGATGCGGGCGGTCTTGAGCAGGACGCGCGGCACGCGGTCGAGGCCGTTGAGCGTGTTGACGATCACCGCGATGACGCCAAGCATGAAGGCGATGATGATCTGCGGCGCGTCGCCCAGGCCGAAAAGGATGATGAGCAGGGGGTAGAACGCCAGGACCGGAATGGCGTAGTAGGTGGCGAACAGCGGGTCGAGCGCCTCGCGCAACAAGCGCAACCGGTGAACGACGACCGCCGCCAGGATTCCGGCGCTGACCGAGAAGGCGAATCCTATGGCCGCGTTGGTCAGCGTCTTGCGGATGGCGCCGTAGTGCGCGCCCTTGGCCAGCATCCGCCACAGGTCCTGGCCGATGCGGCTGGGCGGCGGCATGGTGAAATTGTCGATCACGCCCACCCGGCAAAGCACTTCGATGGCGGCGATGAAGCCGGCGATAACCAGGACGCGGAGCAGGTTGACGACGATCACGGCGCCGCCTGTTCACGGCCTATGGCCTTGAAGGATTCCTGGCGCAACAGCTTCCACAACCGCGCGGTGACCAGCCCAAATTCCGGCAACTCGACCACCCGGCTGTCGCGCTCGCGCTTCCAGCCGGTTTCGATCACGTCGATGAGGCGGCCGGGGCGAGCCGACATGACGCCGATGCGGTCGGCCAGCATGGCCGCTTCGTCGAGCGCGTGGGTAATCAGAAAAATGGTTGCCCCCGTCTGGCGCCAGAGCTTCAGCACTTCCTCGCCCATGAGCAATCGCGTCTGCTGATCCAGCGCCCCGAACGGCTCGTCGAGGAGAATAAGCCGCGGGGCCATGACCAGGGTGCGGGCGATGCACACCCGCTGGCGCATGCCGCCCGACAATTGGGCCGGGTAGCCGTGCGCGAACTCGCCGAGCCCCATCATTTCCAGCGCCCGTTCGACCCGCGCGCGCTTCTCGTCGGGATCCAGCGGAATATTGTGCAAGCCGACCGAGATGTTGTCGGCGACATCGAGCCAGGGGAAGCACGCGTCCTCCTGGAAAACGACGCCAATCCCGTCCGGCACACGGTTGCCGATCGCTTGCCCCTCGAACGCCACCTGGCCCGCGCTCGGTTCGCTCAGGCCGGCGATGATCTCCAGCAAGCTCGACTTGCCGCAGCCCGACGGGCCCACCACGGCAAAAAACTCTCCGGCCTTGAGTTCCAGGTCCACGGGCCCGAGGGCGTGAACGTCGCTCCCCGAGCCCGCGCGCCGGAACACCTTCGTGACATTCCGAAGACTGACATGGGCGGCTGTCACGATCGCGATCCCGCCTTATACCGACGGCCCGAAGGGTTGACTCTTTTCCGTTCGTGCTTCGAGACGCCGCGCCGCTTACGCGCCGCGCGGCCCTCGGCGCGAACGGCAATAACACGGATCAAGTTCAACGGCCGTTGGTATTACTTCACGATGGCCCGTATGTCCTCGGGCAGGAATCGGGTATCGATGATGTCGTCGTAGTTCACCTCGCCGGTGATCGAACCCACCATGCGCTGCACCTCGACCATGGCCTTCATGCCCGCGAGGTGGATCTGGCCCGTGCCCCAATAGGGGATGCCATTGGTGCGCGAGGTGGTCAGGTTGCGTACCGACGCGCGGGCGACCGCCGGCTCGATGTTGTAGTGCTTGGCGACCAGGTCGCCCGCTTCATCGGGATTCTTGTGCATGAACTCCACCGCGGTCCGCCTGGCGCGGATGACGGCGCGGATGAAATCGCCCTTCTCGGCCGCCATGTTCGCGGTGGTGACGCCGACCACGTTGTCGAGCGGCGGCAGGATTTCGCTGGCGATGGCGATGGGGCGGTACTTGTCCTTGAGCTTCGACCACAACGGCTCCGTGATCGCCGCCACCGTGATCAAGCCGGCGTCGAGCGCCGCGATGCCTTCGCCGAAGCCGCCGGTGCGCACCAATTCGGCGTCGGTGGGCTGCAAGCCGCCTTTCTGCACCAGCAGCATGGCCAAGCCCTGGCTGGTGGAGCGCGGGTTGGTGTAACCGATCTTTGCGCCCTTGAGGTCCTTGACCGACTTCATCGGCGAATCGGGCTTCACCACCCAAACGAACTCGGCCACCGTCAGCACGTTGTCGCTGATGATCTTGAGATCGGCCCCCTGCTGGATGGCGGCGATGACGACGCCCGGGTTCACCTCGCCATAGGGCACGCCGCCGGCCAGCATGTTGCGCAGCGACGTTCCGCCGCCGGCCGAAGTGATGATGCCGGTGACGGTGATGCCCTCGGCCTTGAAATATCCTTTTTCCATCGCCACCGCGAACGGCATGCCGTTGGCGGAGACGCCGAAATTGCCCACGGCGATTTGTTGGGCCCGCGGCGGCGCGGACGGGAACAGGGCGAGGCACAGCACGATGGCGGCGCTGATCGGGTAGATCCGGAATCGACGTCGGTTCATTTCATTCCTCCCTTGGTTCGGTTGGCCGTGCTCAACTTGCGGACGGGATTTGTCGCAGAAGCGTCGACGACATGGCGCGCGAATATTCCGGGGCGACGCTGGCGTCGATGACGCAGGCCGCGCCCGCGCGGGTGCGCCGCACGGCGTCGTCCAGGGCCGATGTCAGTTGGTCCACGCCGGTCACCGGGCCGATCCCGAAGGCGCCCTGGCCGCGCGCCAGCATGGCGAGGTCGTTGGGCGGATCGCTCATGCGCAGGCCGATGGACCGGTTTTCCACCGGCCGGCCGCGAATACGCGCGATGCGTTCCTGGTGCAGCTCGTCGTTGAAGAAGGATTCATTGTTGGCGACGATGACCAGGACGGGGATGCGGTAGTGCGCGGCGGTCCACAGCGCCGTGAGCCCCATGAGATAATCGCCGTCCCCCAACACCGCCACCGGCAGCCGCCCGGAGCCGCGCAACGCCAGCGCCGCGCCCACCGCCATGCCCGGACCCGAACCGATTCCCCCGCCGCCATCGAAGCCGACGTAGTCCAGCGGATCGTCGAAGCGGCAGCAATCGCCAGGCCAACCCAGCGGCAGGCGGATATAGGCCGGGTTGTGGGGGGCCAGGGTATCGGTGACGGTGCGCGCCAAGGCCTGCACCGAAAGCCGGCCGGCAATGGTATCGGGGCCGCGTTCCGGCGCCGGCGCCCGCGCCGGCGCCGCCTTGGGCCGGGGGCGCGGCGGCGCTTCCTCGAGCAGGCGTTCCACCAGCCGGTCGGGCGAGGCCAGCATGGCGATGTCCGCCGGCGGCAGCGCCTGGTAATCCATGCTCCAGCCGTTGTGGATGTACTGGTCCAGCGAGCAATGGATGATCTTGGCCGCCGGCAATTGCCCGGCGCAGGCTTGGCGAACCGTGCCGCCCAGGTCGATCCAATCGAGGGCGAGGATCGCGTCGGCTTCGCGGATCAGGGCGCCCGCCTCCGGCGTCACATAAAGACCGGGCGGGAAGGGGTGCAACGGGTGCCCGGTGGGGAAGGTGGCGCCATTCTTGAGGTCGGTCAGCACGCGGGCTCCGAACCGTTCGGCCAGCGCCACGCGCTTGTCCCAGTCCTCGCGTTGGCGCGAGACGCGGCCCATCAGGATCGCCGGGCGCTGGGCGCCGCGCAGGATCTCGGCCGCCGCGGCCACATCCTCGCGCGCCGGATCGGCGGGTCCACCGGCGCGGAAGCGCGCCATCCTCGGCAATTCGATGGCCGGATCGACGGGCTGTTCCTGGAGCGTGGCGTCGAGGCAGATATATACCGGGCCCTTGGGCTCCGCGGTCGCGATGTGGTAACCGCGCAGCATCGCTTCCAGCGCCGCCGGCACGGATCCCGGCTGGTTGTCCCACTTGGTGTAGCCCCGGACCAGCGCGGCGAGGTCGGTCGCGGTGTGGATCCAATCGACCCAGGGGCGGCGGTGCACCGCGTCCATGGGGCCGACCGCGCCCAGCAGCAACATCGGAACCCGGTCGCACCAGGCGTTGAAAATGGCCATGGTCGCGTGCATCAGCCCGACATTGGCATGCAGCGCCACCGCCATCGGCTTTCCGGTCACCCGCGTCCAGCCGTGGGCGATCGCCACCGCGTGTTCCTCATGGATGCACAGCAGAAGCTCGGGGCGCGTGTTGCCCAGATGGTTCACCAGGCTGTCGTGGAGGCCGCGGAAGCTCGCCCCGGGCGTCAGCGCGATATAGGGGAAGTCCAGCGCGCGCAGCATGGACGCGATCGGATCGCTGCCGAAAAGGCGCGTGTTGGACTGGGGCGCTTCCGCCGGTGGCTTGGGCGCTTCCGCCTTGGGCGCGGCGCTCACGCGCTTTTCCCCAGGGGAGCGGCGGGCTGCGGATCGCCGAAGCGCGCCTCGATGTCGCGCCAGCGCTTGATCTCGACCGCGTCGTCCAGGACCGCGCGCGTGGCGGCGGCGTCTTCCATCGGCGTCATCGCCCGCTTGCCATCGGTGAAGTCGCGCAAATTGGCCAGCGCCTCGTGCATCGCGGCGACGACGCGAAACATGACCGAGACCGGAAACGAAACCGCCCGGAATCCCATTCGCCCCAGCTCCGCCGGCGCGATCCAGGGCGTGCCCCCGCCCTCGAACATGGCGGCCAGCAGCATCGCCCCGTTGAGCGTGCGGCCGACGCGCTCGTAATCCTCGGGGGTGCGCAGGCCGGCGATGAACACGCCATCGACGCCGAGCTTGAGGAAGCCCTCCCCGCGGCGGATCGCGCCCTCCAGCCCCAGCGTGCCATAGGCGTCCGTGCGGCCGATGATGAACGTCTCCGGGTTGCGTCGCGCGGCCATGGCGGCGCGCAGCTTCTGGGCGATGACCGCTTCATCGACCACGGCGGCGGCCTTGTCGGCGCGTTGCTGCTTGCGGTCGCGGTGCTGATCCTCGATCAGCAGGCCGCCGGCGCCGATGGCCTCGTAGTCGGCGACCGTGCGCGCCACCGATTTGACGTCGCCATAGCCGTCGTCGGCATCGGCGATATAAGGCAGGTCGCAGGCGGCGGCGATATCGCGCAACCCGTCGGTCATGTCCTTGACCCCGATCAGCCCGATATCGGGGTACGCATGGCGCGCCGCCAAGAGCGCCGAACCGCCGACCGTGAAGGCGCGAAACCCCGCCCGCTGGATGAGGCGGGCGGAAAGCGCGTCGTGCGCCAGCGGCGTGACGAGCGGGCGCTCGGCCGCGAGAACCTGGCGGATGGTTGCGCGCGTCATTCGAAATGTTCCCCTGTGGGGCCATGGCGCGGCAAAGCCGGCCCCCAATTTCTAGTTCTCGTTGGCCGGACTCCCTAGCCCCCGGCCAAATAAATCGGAACATCATGCGGCCTGCAAACGAAATCTCTTGCCTTCGGGGAATTTCGGCCGTTCCGTCAAGAAGTAACCCTTCTTCGGCGGCGCGCGTGCGGCTATGGTGAGCGCATGCAAGCCGCCTCCCTGGATCGAAAGGCGATCCGCCAGGCCGCGTCCTTGTTCGTCGCCGCGCGGCGCACGGGCCGGTTGCTCGACGCCCTGCCCGCCGCCGTCAAACCGGCAAGCGCCGCCGACGCCCACGCGAT
>CAZIVY010000244.1:0-6725 GCA_964542505.1 uncultured Rhodospirillaceae bacterium | reverse complement strand
GCGCGCGTCAGGCCGATGACGCCGTGCTTCGCCGTGATGTAGGAGGAAACGGTGGGGCGGCCCACCAGGCCCATGATGGACGCCATGTTGACGATGCGGCCGCCGCCGCGCCCGGCCATGATCGCCGCCGCCTCGCGCGCCAGCACATAAAGCGACGTCAAATCCGTCTCCACCACGCGCCGCCAGTCGGCGGTCCGCGATTGCGCTATCAGGCCGCGGACGATGATGCCGGCGTTGTTGAACAGGATATCGATGCCGCCATGGGTGGCGCGCAGATCGGCCATGGCGCGCTGCACCGCCGCTTCGTCGTTGACGTCGAAGGGCGCGATACTTGCCTTGCCGCCTTTGGAGGCAATGCCGGCGGCGGCGCGTTCCAGCGTCGCCTGGTCGCGGGCGTTCAGCACCACATGCGCGCCGGCGGCCGCAAGCGCCTCGGCCATGGCCCGCCCAAGCCCGCGCGAGCCGCCGGTCACCAGCGCCACTTTGCCGGTCAACGAAAATAGATCGGTCATCTTCCCCCCTTGTGTCAGGGCTAGACCTTAGTGCGGCGCGGCCCTGGATTCCATCGCGTTGGCGTGCCTAAATGACGCCATGTTGCGCGCCTATCAGGTCGCGGCTTTCGGACAGCCGCTGGTGGCGGTGGAGAAGCCGGTTCCCACGCCCACGGGAGGCCAGGTCGTCCTGGCGGTGGAAGCTTGCGGCGTCTGTCACAGCGACCTGCACATCTGGGAAGGCTATTTCGACCTCGGCAACGACAAGAAGATCGTCGCCGCCAATAACGGGAAATGCCTGCCGCTGACGCTGGGCCATGAAATCGTCGGCCGGGTCGTCGCCGTGGGGCCGGCGGCGCGGGGCGTGGCGGTGGGCGACCGGCGGCTGGTCTATCCCTGGATCGGTTGCGGCGCGTGCGCGCCCTGCCGCGCGGGCGACGAACATATCTGCCAGGGGCTGCCGCCGGCCATCGGCATTTTCGCCGACGGTGGATTCGCCAGCCATTTGCTGGTGCCGGATGCGCGCTACCTGGTGGACATATTCGACCTGGCCGCCGACGTCGCCTGCACCTTCGCCTGTTCGGGCCTCACCGCATACGCCGCGCTGAAGAAAATCGGCCGCCTCGGGGCGGACGCGCCGCTGTTGATCATGGGCGCGGGCGGGGTGGGGCTGAACGGCGTCCGCTTCGCCAAGGCGGTGACCGGCGTCGCCCCCATCGTCGCCGACATCGACGGCGCGAAGCGCGAGGCGGCGCTGGCGGCGGGCGCGGCCCAGGCCATCGATCCAGCGGCGGAGGGGGCGTTGAAGACGCTGCTCAAGGCCACCGGCGGCGTCGCCGGCGCGATCGATTTCGCCGGCGCGCCGGCTTCCTTCAATTTCGCCTACAACGCCTTGCGCAAGGGCGGGCGACTGGTGGTGGTGGGGCTTTACGGCGGCGCGGCTTCTCTCTCGCTGCCGCTGCTGGTCATGCGGGCGGTGACGGTGAGCGGTTCCTATGTGGGCACCAAGGACGAGCTTCGCCAGCTCATCGACCTGGCGCGCCGCGAGCGCATGGCGCCGCTGCCGGTCAAGGCGCGTCCGCTGGCCGACGCGGGCGCGGCGCTGGCCGAACTCAAGGCGGGCAAGATCGTCGGCCGCGTGGTGCTGCATCCCTGACGCGGCACGCGCCGCCAAGCGCCGCACGGGATCCCCGTCAGTCTCCGCTACTGGGGAAATCGCGCAACATCCGGCGAAACACCGCGGCAGTGGGTAGTGTGTCAGTTTGAGGAATGTCCGCGTTGTGCCACAAGCCGACTCGCTCCAGTATTCGATCACCTCGTCGGCGCGAAGAATAACCTGACGTTGCCCCGAAGTTTTATCCAGCGGTGGCTGGAATCCGGCATTCAGTCGAGCCCATGTGGGCGGGTTGAGCAAGGGGCGGACCGCGAAGCCTTCAGCGAGCGAAGCGGTCCGATCCCGTTGCGATGCGAGGGTGGCGGCATAAGCGTGAGGCGTCATCCAGCCGAGGCGCGAGTGCGGCCGGACCTCGTTGTAGTCTCTACGCCATGCCTCGCATTTTCGAGCCGCCTCGTCGAGGCTGAGGAACCAGTTGGCGTTCAGGCACGCGGCGCGAATCTTGCCGTTCAGGCTGTCGATGAAGGCGTTGTCCGTTGGCTTGCCGGGCCGGCTGAAGGCGAGCGCGACGCCGCGCACGAACGCCCACAGATCAAGCTCCTTACTGATGAATTCAGGTCCGTTGTCGAGCCGAATGGTCCTCGGGTATCCGATCTCACGTGCGGCTCGGTCGAGCGTGGCGACGTAGCGGCCGCCGGCCGAAGGACGTCGGGCAACTACGACCGGCCATGAAGCCACGGGGGCCTCTGGCTCGCCCGGCCGCGAGCGCAACCCGCGCAGGTGGATGAAAGGATTCTACGCGTATTGGGCGCGAACTTCGCATCAGAGACCGTGTCCCCGCATGCTCGCATCCATTCCTGTCCCGAATAGAATATTCGAGCGCGCCGTTGACGCGTTAACAGAAAATTAACGGAATATTAACCAATCCTAATGCAATATTAACGCGTGGGGGAAAAAATGGAGGAAGGCAATGTCTCTTCGATCGGCTCGCTGGGCAGGTCCGGCTCGACCCGCGCTGCTATGCGCGACCGCCGCCATCGCGTTCGGCGTGGTCGCGCTATCCGCCTGCAACTCGCTGAAAAAGGATGCGGACGACCCGCAGGCGGCGCTGGTCGCGAAAGGCCGCAATATCTTCTTCAACGAGACCTTCAACGGCAACGGCAGGACCTGTGGCACGTGCCACCGCGAGGAAGCCAGTCTCTCGCTGACGCCGGCGTTCATCGCGACCCTGCCGCCCGACGATCCGCTGTTCGTCGCCGAGACCAACCCGGCGCTGGCCAAGAACTTCGAGAACCCGCGGCTGATGCGCCAGTTCGCACTCATCCTCGAAAACCTCGACGGGTTCGACGACCTCGAGAACAAGTTCGTCATGCGCGGCATCCCGCACACGCTCGCGCTCCGCACCTCGGTCGCGAGCCCGCAAGGGCCGCGCACCGGCTGGTCGGGCGACGGCGCGCCGGGTGACGGGTCGCTCCGCGCGTTCGCGACCGGCGCGGTCGTCCAGCACTTCACCAGGACGCTCAACCGCGTGCCGGGGGTCGATTTCCGGCTGCCGACGGCGGGGGAGCTCGATGCGGTCGAGGCCTTCCAGCTCTCGCTCGGCCGCCAGCAGGACCTCAAGCTCCCGCTGCCGCTCAAGGGCGTCGTGGCGAAGCGCGGCCAGGTCATCTTTCTCGATAACAATCTCGGCAAGTGCAACATCTGCCACGTCAATGCGGGCGCCAACGCGGTGCTGGCCGGCACCAATGCCGGCAACTCCAACTTCAATACCGGCGTCGAGAATCTGCCCGACCAGCCCGCCCGGCTGACCGGCGAGAAGGTCCCGGCCGACGATGGGTTCGGCCGCCCGGGCGATCGCACGTTCAATACCCCGCCGCTGGTCGAGGCGGCGGATTCGGGACCGTTCTTCCACAATAACTCGGTGGAGACCATCGAGGGCGCGGTGGCGTTCTACGCCGGCGCCGCCTTCAACAACTCGCCGTCCGGACAGTTCCTCGGCGGCATCAAGCTTGATGCGACCCAGATCGTCGAGATCGCGGCCTTCCTGCGCGTCCTCAACGCGCTCGAGAACATCCGCCAGGGCCTGGCGCATCTGGCGGACGGCGAGCGCGACGAGATCCGTCGCGCCGGTTTCGCGACCGACGACGCCATCCGCGTGCTGAGCGCGGGCGGGCTGCATCCGGAAGCGGTTGCGCGGCTCGAGGAAGCGAGGCGGCGCATCGACAAGGCGGAGCACGCCATCTTTTTCAATCACCGGAATCGACGCGCCGCGATCGAGGCGCTTGAACAGGCGCGTGACACACTGGTCGACAAGTCGTAATATTCGCCCACACGATTGGAGCAACCCCCATGCGTGGAATCCCCCTTGTTATCGCCGCGGCGGCGCTCGTCGCCGCGGCGTGTGCCGGCGCAACCGGAGCCGCCGCCCAGCGGGCGACCGAGCGCTATATTCCGATCGGGCAATCGCCCGGCGCCTCGGACCAAACGACCATCGTCGGCCGGCTCGACGCCGTCAACCTGGGTGCGCGCACTCTGACGGTCGCGAGCGGCGCCGTGCGCCGGCCGGCGAAGATCGACGATCGCACCGACATCTGGCTCGATCGCTCGAAGTACGGCCAGCCGAACGTTCCCGCCGCCATGGCCGATCTCAAACCGGGCAGCCTGGTCGAGATCAAGTTTTCCGACCCGGCGGGGACCATCGCGCAGTGGATCAAGGTCGAGGCGACAAACTAGGCCGTGAACTCATAAATTGCCGCCGTCGACAGTCCACGGACTTCCGCCTTGGGGTGGTAAGCGGTCCTCAGACGCAGCCAGCGCCAAGGCCGAGATGTGCCAAACTGAGACACGACCCGGCAGTGGGCTGCCATTCCCCGCGCATCGCCCTTGCGCCAGCATCCGCGTAGCCGCCATTCGGCCTCGGGCGTATGCTGACGAAGGGCGGCAAACCGTAGCGCATGGCAATGGCGTTGGCCCACAGGCGCGCAGTGCGGCCATTGCCGTTCGCAAACGGGTGGACGCGCGCCCATTCGGCGTGAGTCCAAGCACAGAGATCGAGGATCGCAGCGATGCCGTCGGCGCTTGGCTCGGAGCCGGGCGGGAGCAACCGATCCAGGATGACTACCGCCTGCCTTAGAGTGGTATGGAATTTCTTCAGCGCGGCGGCGACTTCTTCGGCGGCCACGCCATGATTGTCGCCAATGATGACATTGCGTTTCTCGATGCCGGGTTCGCCGCGAAATTTGCCGACGAAGCCTGGGTCCGGCACGCCCAACCCCTTCATCATGTCCTTATGCCAAGCGCGCGCGGCTTCGACCGCCGGCTGCTTGCGGCGCCGCGCAGCGCCCCTGATCCGGGACAGAACGCTTGCGAGATTGTTCCGAAGCCGTGGACTGTCGGCGTCCCAGTCAGGCATTCAACAGTTTTCGAATCTCTGTTCGAAGTGGACTGGCGCCGCTGGTCGGCCGGGCCTCGATCAACTGGCCCTCGATCGGGTCGTTCGCGCCGGCTTTGGCCTCGGCCTTAGCGAAAGCCGCGATGGCACGCTTGAAATCCGGATCGTGTTTGCGGTGGGCACGAAGGTTCGCCAGACAGGCCTCCAGATCGCGCTCCGCCTCCCGACCGCGTTGGTCTAGGTAGGCCCCAACCGCCTCGATGACCAACTTGTTCATCGGCCGCCGCAGGGTTTTGCTCAACGCCGCCAGGGCTGTTTGCATGCCGGCATCGAGTCTGACCGTAAGGGCTTTCTTGGACACGAAAAGATACGATCAAGAAATCAAAATTGATGTCAAAACTAAATTCCTTTCCTCTTTTGAACCGGCACCTTGGTGGGCGCGCGCCGCTCATGTCGTCGCCGGCAACACCAATTGCGTTTGCGTCACCAGGGCCACCAGTTTGCCGGCCTCGGTGGCGATGCGCGTCTGCCAGACCATGGTGGTGCGGCCGCGATGCACGGGCGTCGCCTCGCCCACAAGGCGCGTGCCCACCGGCGCGGCGCCAAGAAAATTGGTCTTGCTTTCGATGGTCGTCGTCCGCGCCCCCGCCGGCAGGTTGAGGATGGTGGCGACGCCGCCGAGCGTGTCGGCGATGGCCATGATGGCGCCGCCATGCATGACGGCGGGAACGGTGCAGTGCTCCTCGCGAACGACGATTTCGGCGACCACGCGGTCCGCCTCCGCGGTCACGAAGCGCATGCCGAGCAGCCTGGCGAACGGCAGCATGTTGGCGTTCAGTTGGGCGGCCTGATCCATTGGCTAGCTCTTTCCATGCGGTCCAGTGGTTTTTTCGCTGGTCGCGATCCAAATGCCGGCGAATACCGCAATGAGGCCGACGACAAGGTTGAGCGTGAATGGTTCGTCGACGAGCGCCGACGCGAGCAAGGCGGCGGCGATGGGATTGACCGTCATCGTATTGGCGACGCGCGTGGGGCTGGCGCGCTCCAGCGCCAGGACCCAAAGGACGAACGCGAGGGCGCCGGCTCCCACGCCCAAGTAGACGCCGGCCAACCAATCGCCGGCGGTGAACATGAGCAGCGCCGAGAACGAGCCGGAGACCGCGCCGAAAACGACGAGCGCCAGCGCCCCGCAGCCCATGCCGACGGTGAGGAACCCGAGCGCGCTCGACCGCAGCATGAAAGGACGGGACCAAACATTATAGAACGCCATGCACAGCACGGCGCCAGTCATGATCAGTTCGCCGCGCCAGGCCCCAATTGGGGCGTCGGCGACCCCGGAGGCCAGGGCGGCGGCGACGCCCAGCATGGCGATGAAGACGCCGCCGGCCTTCCGCTTGGTCATGGATTCGATGCCAAGCACGGCGCCCACCAGCATGGTTTGCAGCGGGAGGGTTGAAAGGGCGAGGCTCGCGCGGGCGGCTGTCGTATAGCCGATGGCGATATTGTAGAAGACAAAGAACAGGCCGAAAAAGCTGACGCCGAGGACCGCCACTCCCGGCCAGTCGGGGCGCTTGGGCCAGCGCGCGCGTAACAGGACCGCGGCCGGCAACACGCACAGAAATCCGATGCCAAAGCGAAGGATGGCGAGGGCGATGGGATCGGCGCTGCCGACGAGATAGCGCGTCACCGCCGCCCCCGTGCCCCCGAGCGCGCTGGAAACGATGGCGAT